>JAHFZE010000284.1 GCA_020854785.1 Methanomethylovorans sp. | reverse complement strand
CATAGAGAAAGACGACTACGGAAATTTTTTACCAACAATAAACCTGCTGAAAAGCTCTGTATTGGTATCGATCTCAGGAGCTTTACGTATATATATAGCATCACTACTGCTTCTGGCACAGACCTGCATATTGAACTGCGTGGCAGGGGGGCTTATTGTATATGCAGTATATACTCTGGACCGTGCACTTGGATCAACCGAAGACAGTATTAACAGATCAGAACTTAATGGAGCAAATAAAAAGGTAGCACTGTTGTTTTCCCTGGCCACATTCCTACTAGGTTTTTACGGTCTGAGTAACAGTGGTTTAATAGTTATAGCTTTGATCCCGCTTATAACTGGATATCTATACAGTAAAGGAATTAACATTGGAAAACTGAACCTTAAACTAAAAGGCGGCCTTGGGATCAAGAATCTCGTTGTTGGACTGACATGGGGCATTTTCATTGCAGGTATAGCCGGAAATGGGATTGGGAATTGCCTGCCTCTGTTGTTGGTATTTTTCTATTATGCATCTAAATTGTTTATTAATTCAACTATATACGACTTTAAGGATGTCAAAGGAGATCTTATGGCAGGCCTAAAAACACTTCCTGTAAGCTTTGGAGAAAAAAATACACGTGAGTTGCTATTAGCATTGCACATCATATCTCATTCACTGATAGCATCCGCAATAATAATGCAAGTTCTTGCATTTGAACCTTTGATAGTGTCATATAGCTTTTTTATAGGGTTTGTATATATATTCAGACTTACTCATGACCGGGAAAATGAGACTACAAAAGGGAAGATAGAAAGGCTTTTCCTAGTTGATGGTGAATCAGTGTTTATAGTATATCTAAGGAAAGTAATTGCAAGTTTGGCATGACATAGCTTTTATAATTTTTTTGCTTGGCATAAATAGTATTCGAACAGATCATTTCCCCATTGTATACCAGATCTATCAAAGCAAATGAGGTCTGTGCGAGGATCGTAATTACCAGATTTAAAGAACAGAGACATAGAGAAGAAAATATCAGTAACTACAAAAGCGACCTTTGCATTCTCCAGAAGATAAAGTTCAGTGTATTTAGCAGCACAATACGCCTTCATCTTATCTGAGTGTTCGTTTTCGACTTTATCATAAACAGCCTTTGTAAGAATTAGAGATGTGGGAACATCTTTTACTGCAAGTTTCATAAAAAAATCTGGATAAGAAGGGAAATAGATCGGGGAAACTCCTTTGATCAGACTAGAGCGCTCTATATTTTCTATAAATGTCTTATGAGAGTCATAGATGTTCTCAAGTCTGTCCACATAAAAATTACAATCTTTAAGATCTGCTAATCTGTCAAGCAAATGATCTGGTATTCCGGATAGATCGTGATCATTCCAAAAGTCTTCGTTCTTCTCTATGAGACCCACCATATCAACAAAAGGTTTGAACGACTTTGCAATGATCTTTCCTGTAGTAGTAAGGGTGTACATCTTGGTAGAGGGATCTTTATACATAAGATTGGCAGATTCCATCTCTCTTATCCTTGGAGCGATCTCTGGCGAAGATACGTCGAACTTCTTACGTATGTTAGTAAGGGTTGAAGGTTGCTCCAGGAGATATAGAAGTAGATCTCTTCTTTTTTCCGAAAAAGTGAGCAAACTCAACAGACCTTTGGATTTCATAGTGATCACTCGCAATTTATTAATGGGTCAAATTTAAGATGTGCACTGAATTTAACGACCGCATACTACGTGTATATTCAATAATCAATATTAGTTATAAATATATCATCCAAATATAAATGATTATATCAGTGAATTTTTGTAAAAAAGAAATGGAGTAACTCAATGCAGGAAGTGGCGCATGCCTGTGAATACGAGAGATACTCCAAGTTTGTTTGCAGTGCTTATGACTTCCTTATCTCTAATGGAGCCACCTGGAGAAACTACATACTTTATACCATTCTCAGCGGCGTGAACGATACTGTCATCAAAGGGGAAGAAAGCATCAGACGCCATTACACACTTTGAAAGCACTTTCGCGCAATATTCATCAAAGTCCTCTGCCTGAGAGTCCCTTTGTTGTATTACTTTCAGATTTTCTCTGGCCTTCGTGGCGGCAAGTTTTCTGATTGAATCGACCCTGTTTGGCTGACCTGCACCCATAGCAAGCATCATATAACAATCTTTCTTGTACTCATAGGCCAGAGTAATGGAGTTAGATTTTGTGCTCTTGCAGGCACTTATACAAAATTCGGAGAGAGGGCGCATAGACTCAGGAAACTGTTTTTCTGTTACGCATTCCCATTTCTCATACAGGCCCACATCCCTGGACTGTTTTAACAAGCCGCCAACTACATATTTATACGTATGATCAAAATCAAAGACATCGTTCAACTGAGGCAGTTCAAGCAACCGCAGATTAGAGCTCTTTTTCTTAAGGTACTCAAGTGCATCATGATCAAAACCCGGGGCCAGGATGATTTCTATGAACTTGCCTTCCAGGAACTCTGCTGATCGCAGATCAAATACTTTATTACTGCAAACGATACTTCCATATGCAGAAATGGGATCGCCGTCCCATGCTGCGCTCAAGGCTTCCAGAAGACTGTCCCCAGTGGCTAATCCACATGGATTATTGTGCTTTACAATAACTATTGCAGGTTTTTCAATATGAAGATCTTTTATGGTAATCAATGCATTATCGGCATCTACGTAATTATTATACGATAGCTCTTTTCCATGTAATTGTCTTGCATTTGCAAGAGATGGACCTTTTACCCCGGGCTCTTTGAAGAACTTAGCTTTTTGATGCCAGTTCTCACCATAGCGCAGCTCGATGCCTCCGTTGAAGTTCAGATGCAGGACTTCTTCTGAAGCTAATTCCCTGCTAAGGTATGTGTCGATCGTCGCATCATAACATGCCGTGTGCCTGAAAGCTTTTACAGCAAGTTGCTTGCGCGTTTTCTCTGAAACTACACCTGTAGACCTTATTTCTTTAAGCACATGCCCATAATCTGACGGATCACATAGAACAGTAACAGAATGGAAATTTTTAGCTGCCGATCTCAAGAGAGTAGGTCCACCTATATCAATATTCTCAATGGCCTCCTCCAACAAAACACCTTCCTTTGTCACTGTGATCTCAAATGGATAGAGATTTACAGCCACAAGATCAATAAGCTCGATACCTGCATTATATGCCTGGTCCATATGGTTCGGATCATGTCTGTTACACAATATGGCACCATGTATCTTGGGATGTAATGTTTTGACCCTGCCATCCATCATCTCAGGAAAACCCGTGATCTCTGAAACATCTTTCACTTCAATTCCCGAATCCCGCAAGATCCGTGCAGTTCCACCGGTGGATATCAATTCCACACCAAGGGCCGCAAGCCCCCGCGCAAACTCTACGATTCCAGCCTTGTCAGAAACGCTTAGCAGTGCCCTTTTTATCAAAAAATCACCGTCAAAGGTTAGTGTATATCATGTATAAATGTTCTGGTTGAGATGAATTGAAAGACGACTATTTGATACTTATCCAAATTTCACCACGGGACAAACTTCTATGCATTTTCCGCAATGTACGCATTCCTTGCCGATCACAGCAATTTTATCCTTCATCCTGATCACATGATCTGGACACTTGCCTATGCATACACCACATCCACTGCAACGGAGAGCCCTCTGGATGGATAATTCCACAGACCTTATCAACTGGCGAACCTGTTTTTCAGTATCACTGCGTGCTGTTACCGTTCCGGAAGCAAATATCTGAGCACTGTCCTCTCCCTGAAATACAGAAACCACACCCTCCATAAAAGAAACTTTTCCTACAGCTTCAAGCATTCCTGAAGTCTCGATAGCTTCGAGATCTATAGCTGTACCAAAGCTACCCTCTGCAGACACCCCCCCCTGCTTACATGGACGGTAACCAGACGTTAAAGTGAACTCAAGTTTTCCATTGGTCAGGACTTTGGGCGTAGTGGGAATTCCCTTGGACTTTGCTATCTCCTGAAGTCTTGGTGGCAACTTCTTCCATCTCCACATTCCATGTTCGACCCAATCTGAAGAAAGTCCGGACTTCTGAGCATAATCTGTTAAATAATTTTCCAGTTTTGCAGCAGACACGGGATGAGTTTCTCTGAGCCTGTGCAGATCAGCGACAGAACATGAGGGACAAAGCCAGCATCCTATCCTATCAAACCCTTTTCCGTAGAGAGGGTTATAAGGAAGACGGTGCATGAAAATATAGAGCCACACATGCATAGCTGTCCAGTCCTGTATTGGAGCAGCACCTACCTGATTCCCTACCCAGGGGTTCTTCCACACCCTTTCGCTCTTTGCCCTTGTGTCTGATTCGTACTTGCGCTGCCCGATGAATGTAAGACAGCCTTCCTCATAGCTGCCTTCGATAAGCTGGGTGATAGGTCCCAATTTGCAGACTTTACAGCACCAGCGCATTTCCACACTTGGAGGACCGAAACTATCCACTGAATCCCAGAAAGCATTTCCTGAGCTAATTGATCTGAGATGTTTACCGTATAACTGGGAGACTTCCTGAGCATTACATACCGTTTCCGGGAATTCGATACCAGTATCAGCGAAAAGTATGTCAAAGTCCTCGATACACTCGCTTACAAGCTGTAACACAGCAAGACTGTCCTTACCTCCGGAATATGAAACCGTCACAGGTTTGGTCATGCTTGATGCAACATTAGTAATGAACTTGTGAGAACGGGATATGAATTCTTCCATGAACTGCTTGTTCGCATCGATGACCTCATTCCATGTTTGTCCACCCTGTGGTACAACCACATCACATGGTTCTTCCTTAACCCTTACCTTTACTGCAACACCCTTGGGCCGCTCTCTCATCCGCTGACCACTCATGCGAGCCCTGCCGGTAGCCACGACCTGGCCTTTTGGATCGAGAACGACCACTTCATCCTTTTCCAGAATACTCGGGTCAGCATCCAGAACTCCGGGGGCCAACAGATTTGCTCCACCCAGTATGAACTTTACTGCACCTCCTTCCAGAATAACCCAGCCCTTTCTAGCAGACAGGGACCTTCCCTGAAAAAGACGCCTCGCTCCTTCCACGCGCAAGAGAAGTACCCATTTAAGAGCATCAAGCTCAAACCTGATGCTTCCTAATACCTCTCCATCAACGATGATCTCGTCCATACGGTCATCATAAGGAGCCTTGTTCAGCACCACCATCCTATCATCAGCTATAAGAGGAGCATTGAACTGTAGCATGGAAACAGAATTTATGAGTTCTATGTCATATTCAAATGCAGGACGTATGTCACCGGGAGGTGTTACAGTCACTGCTTTTGTGCGACTGCCGCATGCACATTCCTTTCCAAGTACAGGCACATTACATTTACTGCACCAGTGCAGCAGCATTTCACCGAGATAAAGAGGCTTTGACATCAGGGGATTTCAATAGTTTTATAGTAAATAGTTCTTTGCTTTGGATACTTTAGACAGGGAAGTTCAATGTCTCAACTTTTCGATAATTATAATAGTAGGCTTTTAATACCAAAGAGATTCTCTATGCAAGTGTTATGCTGTATGCTTTGGAACTTTCAGGAGAGCACGATTACCTCCCTGTTATGGAAGCTTATGCCTGCATGGAAATTGCAGGGTTGGAGTTCAGGGAGCACGAGATACTTGACCAATGCCTTGTAGTGGATATCAATGGTACTTGGAATGATATCGAACCTCGTTTGCTGTATGTTGCACAAAGGCTTGCCATGTCGCACCACATAATAAGGGTTGCAGGTATGTGCGATACTTCTGCGAACAGTAT
>JAHFZE010000003.1 GCA_020854785.1 Methanomethylovorans sp. | reverse complement strand
TTCTTTTTCAAGAGCAGCTTCCGTAAGTTCATTGGCATTCCTATAAGTGATCTCCAGTGCCACTTTGAATATGAAAAAGCTCAATATGACCGCTGCTATCGGATCAAGGACTGCCCATTTGCCCCCTAAGGCTATTGCACCACCGATACCAAGCATTGTTCCCACAGAAGAGAATGCGTCTGAACGATGATGCCATGCGTTTGCTTCCATAGCATCACTTTTTACCATTCTGGCATAATTCAAAGTATATCTAAACAACAATTCCTTTATAAGGATAGAAAAAACTGCAGCAATAAAAGCTATCATTCCAGGCTGTTCCAGGTTTCCGCCATTAATTACAACATGTATCTTCCCCAGACCACTCAGAAGGATCTCCAAGCCTATTATAAAAAGTACAATCCCTACAAAGGCTGCACACAGTGTTTCTATCTTTCCGTGGCCATACTGGTGGTTATTGTCAGCAGGTTTTCCCGCAGCCTTGAGCCCTATTATCACCACGATATCAGTTATGAAGTCGGAAAGCGAATGGACCGCATCTGCTATCATTGCTGCACTGTTCCCTAAGATCCCAGCAACGAACTTGAAAATGGTAAGGACGATGTTTGCGATCATCCCATATACAGTCACTTTTACTGCTGTTCCACTTCTCTCTTTTCCGGTGTGCATACGAATAGATGCTCCTTTGACTTAAATAGAGATTTATTATCTCTCTATTTAACTTTTTGCATATTTTTTATAATCCTCTTTCTTTTTTGATGCCCTTTAATGTTTTTCGGGTCCTTACTTTATTAATCATCTAAAAATATGTTTTGAATAACTATCTTTTCAACTTTGATTCATGGCCTTAATCTGGCCACTACTCTACTTTCTTACACTTAAGAACAATTTAAATAGATAGAAAACAGAATTATTTATGTGTAAATGGGGAGATGCATTATGGTCAACAATATCAGGATATATTGTATAGCCATTTTCTTGCTGACATTAACCATCTATTCTAGTGGCTGTATCAAGGATTTTGAAAAAGAGTCGAATATTATAATAGCGGATACTGAATTGTCCGTAGACAAAGTGACAAGTTCTTTTATAGATATTAACGTGACCACTTATATTCTTCATACAAGCGGAGTTCAAAAAAATGATACTTCACTGCAATTGAAGGTATTTGATAGTAATACGGACTTTTTGAAGTCAAGGAAAGCTATAGAGGTAGGACCCATAAAAGAAGGTGAGTCATCTTCAGTTTCTCAATCTATCAGATTGCCCAGAGAAGGCACATACAGGGTGGAATTTGTGCTGTCCGATGGCAATAAAACAAAATCCACGGCGAAGATATATTTGAGTGGGCTTGAAAGCTTGAAGACTGACGTACAGGAAATAGGTATAGGTATAGATAGCATAGATTTCCTGGTTCGGAAGGTCGTAGGCAATAACGTTGTGATAGAATCTGATGTCTATCTCACAAATTCAGGTTCTAATGTGAGTCAAGACTACAAGATGCTGGTGAAAGCCCGCGAAATGGATGCACGTCTTATAGCAGACAAGGTCTGGACAACCACTGGCCTAATAGGTCCGGAAGAGACAGTTGTCAGAAGTGTAAACCTTACAGTGCCTGATAACTACAATTATGTTGTAGAGGTCCTTGTCTGGAAGGATAATGTCCTTGTGAAGCGTGGAGAAGATTACGTCCAGTTGAATCCTCAAAAGGTTATTGATAAGAACATGACAGTTGAGTCTAAAGATATTGTTACAAGTGATTTTGTAGTAGAGGAACCAGTAATGCCAGGCGAAACACCTGCATATGAAACACCTTATGAAGAACCAGAAATGGGAACACCCGGATTTGGCTCATTTCTTGCTATAATCTCTCTAATTGCAGCATTTATCATCTTCAGGAGGAGATCTGTATGAGCGGGGAATTAAAAGAAACTGGAAATATGGGGCAGGTGCAATCTCCTGTACCAGCAAAGGCGAAAGAGAAAAAAGAAGCATCGATGGAGGACTATTTTAGAGCTGGTCTATTCATACTGGTAGGTCTTCTTCTTGCAATTTCAGTACTCCAGTTCATCGGTTCGGTAGATCAAGTTATATACACATGGTTTGAGTCGGAATATATTCCCATCATCAAGGCTGTGTTTGACCTTGCAGTAGTAGTTTTCTGTCTATATGTGCTCAAATTCCACTTGCTTAAAAAGAAACTATAGAGGATTCTGATCAATCCTCTGTTTTATATGGAACCATAAACTTGAAGTGACGTTTATTCTTCTTGTTTTTGCTTCTTTTCCTATAGGTTCATCTGCTTTAGCATGCCCCGCATTTGAATGGATGAAAGTAGCATCTTGAACCATTCCTTTTTTGATCTTCAATCCAAGAGCATCAAGCTGCTTCTGTATTTCATCCCATATTTGCTCTTCTTTTCCATTATCTATAATCCTCTTCCGGAATGACCAGACAGTTTTACTGTCTGGTACATATTCAGAGAATGACAGAAATTTCGGAAGGAGATCCTGTCAATGCATTGTCGTTCAAGTTCAGCATCAGAAATGCCATGCCATTGTTGTAGTACAAGCATTAGATATTTCCGGGGAATGAGTTCCTATCCTATTTTTTTCTGATTCAGCCCACGTTCATCTTAAGCTGTGTCTGTTAACGGATCCTGCATGATCTATAGTTCTGGAGCGTCAAAAAAAAGATGTACACTCTTTCCCGAATATCCTGAGAAAAAGATATCCAAATACATACGTTTTTTTTGTTCAGAACTGCCTTCACATTATATTTGCTCAGCAGTCTGCTGACAAAATGCCCAGGTTGTATATCGTGACCCTGCTCACCAAAATGGGAGCTCATGGATTAGAGGAATGGTATGCCATAAAAGCGATCCAGAAGGCCGCATGTGATGAAATACTTTGAAACACGAAACTCTGTGTGCTGAAGATGCAGCGCAGTATTCCCTCAGAGTAGTAAAGTGTCATGCCCTTTCACTTTGCTTATACTTTAAAACAACTTATCAAAGCTAAGTGAAAGTAATTGAGGCATTGAACTGAGAATATAACGCCCGAACCGGGATTCGAACCCGGGTCGAAGCCTCGACAGGGCTTCATGATAGGCCACTACACTATTCGGACGATGTGATTGCGAGCACCCCTAAAAGGCAGTTTTTACATTTAAACCTTTCGTTGGGTTTTTGGTCCCGCCTCCCAGACTCGAACCGGGGGCATCGCGGTGCCTGCGCGGTAATGTGTGACTTTCGTCACATGACCATACTACAGCCGCGCACTCTACCACTGAGTTAAGGCGGGACAACGTGATAAATCGTTGAGCACATGCCTCACAAGCATCACACTGATACGCATCATACTACTTAGCCTTTTCGGAAAAATGGATCTGAACTTTTATTGGAACGGAGGGAAAGAAGAGTGAGTTACCCTTCTTTTCAAACGGGACATCAGAATGTGTCCAATTCGCCCTTTATTATCATTTTAGTGATGTCTGCCACGTTGGCCAGACCCTCATCAATGATGGCGTTGGCTTCGGACTCGATAGAAGCGAAGTGTGCCCCCTTCTTCGGGATGATCTGAGCGCTTGCCACCAATGGCTGGTCTATGGGCTGTCCTATCTGAGAAAGTATCCTTATGTACACATCCTCTACATCAGGGACTTCCTTAACGATCTGCCTTGCCATCTTTGTGGAAAGCAGGTTGTAGAGCTTACCGATGTGGTTGATGGGGTTCTTACCGCTTGTCGCTTCCATGCTCATGGGCCTGTTAGGAGTGATCAGGCCGTTGCAGCGGTTACCTCTGCCCACAGAACCATCGTCCCCCATTTCCGCAGAAGTACCTGTGACGGTCAGGAACACAGATCCATGATCAAGATTGTCTGCGGTGTTGACATAGGTATTGACCTTCCTGTCAGTGTACTTCAGCGCCATGTCATGAACATAGTTATTCATCTGCTGTTTAATACTAAGGTAGCTGTCCATATCATCAATATGCCTGCCCACCATGGCACAGCCCACAGTGATAGTGATCTCATCGCCATCTCTCATACCCATGACCTTGATATCCGTGCCTATGCCCGGAACCTTCTTCTTCAGGTCATTGATGAGTTGTCTCTCAGTGTTATAGACAATGTTCTCAAGTTCAGAGAAAGGAGCATGGCCCACACCAAAGGAAGTGTCATTTGCAAAGGGAACCCTGTCCTTCCTGAACACATCCCTCAGGTCTGAGGAACCTGTACCAAGCTTACAGTCTATTATAATGTCCCTTTCCAGGTCCATATCCACAATGTGCTTCCTCAGATACTGCCTGGCGGCTGAAAGCGCTACGGCATCGGTAGGGATCTCCACACCTTCGAACTCTTTGGTAGCCCTGCCCACAAGTAAGGTATATATGGGCTGTATGACCTCTCCGCCACCGAACTTTGGGCAGGAGCGGCCTGCAACGATCTGTGTTTCATCAGTATTATGGTGCAGCACAACTCCGCATTTTTCAATATACTCAGCACATAAAGCACGGCTCACTGCCTCAGAGAGACCATCGGAAATGCTGTCAGGGTGTCCAATACCCTTTCTCTCAACAAGTTCGATCTGCTGTCTGTTGACAGGAGTTTCCGTCAAAGGTTCGACCTTGATGTTCCTGATCATTCTAATCCTCTTTAAAGTAAACAAATTCCTTTTTTAACGTATTTTTATATTTCTGAGGGAATTTGTATAATAACTAATGCACAGTCATATTTAATATTAACCACATCCCACATTACCAATAGTAATAATTAGACAGCTGATAAAAATAGTAAAAATACACATTGATCGGACAAATTATAATAACAACTTCAACAGCTTATACAAGACGACTTATACTATAGTGAGTATATGAAGGCTTATATGTCAGAAAAGTATTCCTCAGGTCATTCAAAACCAAGAGAATGCACCCGGAAGTAAGAATTATGATACGCATTGCAATACCCAATAAAGGAAGGCTGCACGACCCTACAGTGGAACTGCTAAAGGAAGCAGGTCTGCCAGTGCTTGAGGGAGGAACAAGGAAACTTTTTGCAAAAACTAACGATCCTGAGATTACCATCCTTTTCGCAAGAGCTTCGGACATTCCTGAATATGTGCAGGATGGAGCAGCAGATGTCGGCGTGACCGGCCTTGACCTGATCAGTGAGACAGGTGCACAGGTCGAGATGTTACTTGATATGGGTTTTGGACGCGCCAGCCTTGTACTTGCAGTTCCCGAAGAATCAAACCTTACCACACCCCAGAGCCTTGAAGGAAAAAGGGTGGCTACAGAATTCCCAAACATCACAACAAGGTACTTCAGGAACCTAGGGGTTGGCGTAGAGATCATCAAGGTCAGCGGTGCCTGTGAACTTACGCCCCATGTTGGGGTTGCAGATGCCATCGTGGATATCTCAAGCTCTGGAACCACACTTGCAACGAACCACCTGAAGATGATCGATAAGGTCTTTTCCTCCTCTGTCTACCTCATCGCAAACAAAAAGACCAGCGAGAACAACTCCAAGGTGGAACAGATCAGCACCTCCATAGAAAGCGTGCTCAGGGCAAAAGGTAAGCGTTACCTTATGATGAACGTACCTGAATCATCCCTGGAAGCCGTTAAACAAGTACTGCCTGGTCTTGCAGG
>JAHFZE010000261.1 GCA_020854785.1 Methanomethylovorans sp. | reverse complement strand
TCGTAAAAATCCCCCATCCTGAAAAAGATCAGGGCATCGCTATACTCTTTCTTTGCTGTATAGTACTGTTGCATGGCAGGGGTCATCTTGCTCATGGTGCTGTGGTTTATCTGTGTGGTACTATTTTTGTGTTTGCATGGAAGAAGAGAAAAGTGATGAAAAAACCTTCATTCTTTTCCTGATCAATACTCGATCTCAATGTTCTTTTCGAAAAGACCTTTGATCTCCAGGTTCAGACCTGATTCCAAAAGTTCCGACTCTTCTGTAAGAGTATCCAAACGCTTCTTTTCAGAATCAAGTTCATGCTCTGTGCTTTTCAGCGTCTGCCCATCGCGGAAGATCTGCTCTGCAAGCTGCTCTCTGTCCCTGTAGACGCTTAAGCTGTTCAGCTCACTTATATAGCCTTCAAGCTGCAGAGAATATTCTTTTCTTTGTTCTCCCAGAGACGATAGTTCTTTGGAACTGCGCAGCTTGTCCAACTGCTGCAAAGCCTTTTCACACATATGGTCCTTAAGGCCTAGACTACCGTTCTCTATCCGGGGCTTGATGTCAGCAAAAAATGAAGCCATATTATGCTCAAGAGCAGAAGCAGGATCATGAGAGAGCTTCTGGAGTATCTCACGATGTTCCAGAGAGAGCACACATATCTCGCTCTTGTCCTGTTTTTCCATTCTGGAGAATACTTTAGACAGAGAGGAGAATAGCCTCCGGATATTGTGATCGACATCTGAGATCTTGTCTTTCAGGATTTCGACCTCACTTTCAAGTTGTTTTGCCCTTTCGAACTCCCGGCTTTTCTCAAGTTCACTGAGCCTATTATTAGCCTCTTGGATATCGTTGTTCATAGAATCGATCCTGGATCCAAGAAATTCGACATTGGACTGGGTTTCAAGTATCTGCTTCTGCATTCTCTTATAGTTTCCGATCTCTTTAGAGAACTTCTCGAAAGAATCGATCCTATCTTTCTTATTCTGGATAACCAAAAACAACTCATCGATCAGATCTTCAAGACTTGATAATGCAGATATTATCTTTTGTGATTCCTCTGGATATATAGCTTTTATATATAGCTGGCTTCGGCGAGTGTTCTCTACAACGGTCTTTAGCGTGGATTTAGCATTAACGCAGAATTCAAAGGCACTCAGAAGAGAAATTTCCTCAGGAGTTAATACTTTCTCAATGATAGAACGCAGGTTATTGACAATATTGTCCCTGTTGGCATCACCTACCTTTTCCACCCTCTTGTTAGCATTTTCAGCAACCTCGGCGGAAAGGAGGCTGTCTATTACCTCAGGTATCCCATAGAGAGTGAGATCGATCTCTTCATATTTCCTGCGGATAAAAGGCATAATTTCATTGAACTCTTTTTCAGATTCATCTGAAATGAATCGGAGAAGGTCATCTATTTTAAACTTGACAGAAAGATCTTCATTTTTTTTCTTTCCGAAAAGCTTGTCAATGAATTTCATGTTCTAACCAAAAAACGCGATCTCTGCTTAAAAGGCTATGGATATTGCAGATGGGCGATAATAGAACAACTAAATTTAAAATAGAAAAAGGTTGATCAAATATCAGAAGAATTTAGATGCAAGAGACGACTTCACATCACAGCTTTCAAGGAATTCACAATCACTGCACAAAGGTGTCTGTTTTCTTTCCGGCAGAAAACCTTCTTTGATCTTCCTGATGTTACTGCAAACTCCAAGTACCTGCCTTCTGTCATTTGCTCTGATCTTTGATGGCCTTACGCAGCCACATCTGGAATATATGACTATGCCACCATCTATGGGCCTGTTATGAACCTCCTGCGCGAGCATTGAAAATGCAGTCATATGAAGCCTGTCATCTGCCCAGACCCCATATCCAGGACACTTGCCTGTCTTGATGATCACCGGAAGATGCGAACCTTCGAGGTAGATCATGCCTGCAGGTATACCGGAAACTCTCATTTTAGGCCCATACAGTACAGGTTCCAGTTCCATACCGCACAGTGCCTTTGCAAGCGAGATACTGTGCGTATCTGTCAGCATTCCCACAATATTACAGGAAACCTCTTCAATACAAGCTTGAACATTATTAATGGCATCCGTAATTGTGGACTCCGAAACACCCTCAAGTTCAGAGGCATATATGAAGTTCAATTCAACACATATATCATTGAATATACTTTGGATTATGTTTTTCATATCATCGGCTTTTGACGAAAAATGTTCTAGCAACTGCGGATACCTTAACCCAAATTCTTTAAGAAGAAGGTGCTCAACATAAGAAACATTATCATTAGACCTTTTATTTTGAGATCGCTTTGAATAGTATACTTTTCTTGGGCATTTGAGATACAATGCTATGTCAGAAACGTTCATATTTTGTTCAACATTTTTTAGAGACATACATTTCCATATAATGTTGTTTTAATATAAATATTTAAATATGTTTTTACTATGTAATTTAATTTTTTCGTCAATCAACGATTGGGCATTCGTTAAATATATATAATTAAGTCTCATTTAGAATATGAAATGGCTGACAATGCTTCTCGTGAGAATATACGCCAACGTCTTGCCGAAAAGATGGCGGGAGAAATAACGCTTTCAGAGAAACCTGGAGAAGCTCTGAAAAAATGGAGGCTTAACTTCGAGATACCCCAAACTGACCTATCGAGCTATCTGGGAGTGTCTCCCTCCGTTATAAGCGACTACGAAAGCGGAAGGAGGAAATCCCCTGGTACCCTCATAGTAAGCAGGATCGTAGAGGCGCTTCTGGAAATAGACTCACAGAATGGCGGACAGAAGATACATTCCTATGAAAGTATACTTTTCTCAGATAACACTTCAAGAGCTGTCTACGCAACCTATGAATACACTTTTCCCATGCAGCTTGCAAAGCTTGCAAGTCTTATAGAAGCTGATTTTATAAACAGGGGCATAGAAAAACCGCTTTACGGTTTTACGGTTGTTGACAGCAAGAAAGCTATTCTAGAGCTTTCTTCCCATGAGTTCCAGAAACTTTATGGATGGAGTACCGAGAGAGCCATGATCTTTACAAAGGTAACCACCGGAAAATCACCCCTTGTAGCCATAAGAGTGACCAACCTCAAACCCGGTGCTGTTGTGATACACGGGCTTAGGGGCAATGAGGTTGACCCCATGGCAAAGAAGATGGCAGAGATCGACAGGTTACCTCTTTTAGCCACAACTATGGACATTGATCAATTGATCGAGAATCTTAAAAAATATAGCCAGTACCATGTAATGGAATGATATTTACATAAAAACTATCGGTGAAAAGAAATGAGTGCAGGGATAGTTTCATACGGAGCCTATGTTCCAAGATATAGGATCAAAGTGGACGAGATCGCCCGGGTTTGGGGCGACGACGCTAACAGCCTGAAATCAGGTCTGATGGTACATGAGAAATCTGTACCTGATTTCGATGAGGATACGGCCACAATTGCAGTGGAAGCCGCAAGATATGCAGTAAAAAGATCAGGTATAAACGCCCAGCGGATAGGTGCAGTGTATACCGGGTCAGAGAGCCATCCATACGCTGTCAAACCTACGAGTACCATAGTCGCAGAAGCGGTGGAAGCTACCCCCGTTCTGACGGCTGCAGATTATGAGTTTGCCTGCAAGGCCGGAACTGCCGCAATACAAACTTGCATGGGATTAGTACAATCAGGAATGATCGACCTGGGGCTGGCAATAGGAGCTGACGTTGCGCAGGGCGCACCAGGGGATGCACTGGAATACACTGCAGCTGCAGGGGGCGTAGCCTTCATAATAGGCAGCAAAGAATCCGAATTCTTAGCTGTCATTGAGGACACATATTCCTTTACCACTGATACACCTGACTTCTGGAGGAGGGAAGGTATGCCATACCCTGAACACGGTGGACGTTTCACCGGTGAGCCCGGATACTTCAAGCATGTAACACATGCTGCAAAAGGACTAATGGCTAAGATGGGTACGAAACCAGGAGATTATGATTATGCAGTCTTCCACCAGCCAAATGGTAAATTCCCCTCACGTGCAGCATCCATCCTGGGTTTCACTAAAGAACAGATCAAGCCCGGCCTTGTCGTGCCAAAGCTTGGAAATACCTATTCCGGATCATGCATGATGGGGATCGCAGCGACGCTGGACCAGGCAAAACCCGGAGACAGGATCTTCGCCACTGCTTTTGGATCAGGTGCCGGCGGAGACGCGTTCAGTTTTACTGTTACAGATAAGATCGAAGAGATACGCAACAAGGCACCAACTGTGATGGAACTTCTGGCAGATCCGATATATGTGGATTATGCAACATATGCCAAGCACAAAGGTAAGATCAGACTGGCATGAGGTGAAAAAGATGAGAGATGTAGCGATCATTGGTGTAAAGACCACCAGGTTTGGAGAGAACTGGGATGTTTCTCTGAGAGATATAATAACTGAAGCCGGTGTCGGTGCCCTGGAAGACGCCAGGGTCACCGGAGAAGAGATAGATGCCATCATAGTAGGCAATATGAGCGGTGGTCAGTTCATTGAGCAGGAACATATCGGAGCCCTGATAGCAGACTATGCCGGACTGGCAAAGGAACTTCATGTACCGGCTACCCGAGTGGAAGCGGCCTGTGCTTCCGGAGGATTGGCACTGAGACAGGGTATCCATGCAGTTGCATCCGGACTTGAGGACATAGTAGTAGCAGCAGGGGTGGAAAAGATGACAGACATCTCCTCTTCAAGCGCATCTACCGCCCTTGCAGCTGCCGCAGACAGGGAATGGGAAGGCATAATGGGCGCAACTTTCCCTGGCCTCTATGCTATGATAGCAAGGTTGCACATGCACAAATATGGCACCACCAGCGAGCAGCTGGCCCAGGTGGCAGTAAAGAACCATGCTAACGGAGCCCATAACCCGATAGCACAGTATCGTAATAAGATAAGTGTTGAAGATGTGCTCAGATCCATTATGGTAGCAGATCCTCTGCACATATTCGATTGTTCACCGATCACAGATGGTGCGGCAGCGGTCATACTGGCACCTGCTGACATCGCCCACAAATACACGGACACACCCATTTATGTAAAGGCCACAAGCCAGGCCAGTGATACCATCGCTCTCCACGACCGCAAGGATATCACGACCCTCGCAGCTTCAGTGGAAGCGGGAAAGAGAGCCTTCAAAATGGCAAAGCTCACGCCCAATGATATAGACTTAGTGGAAGTGCACGACTGCTTTACCATTGCAGAGATCTGCGCTATCGAAGACCTCGGCTTTGTAAAGAAAGGAGAAGGAGGCAAATTCACCGAAGAAGGGAATACGGCCATAGGCAGCAAGATACCGGTGAACACCTCAGGCGGACTTAAAGCATGTGGACATCCTGTAGGCGCTACTGGCATCAAGCAGGCTGTGGAAATAGTCGAACAGCTGCGTGGGGATGCAGGAAAACGTCAGGTCGATGGTGCAGAGATCGGCATGACACACAATGTCGGAGGTTCGGGAGCCACTGCAGTAGTACACATATTTTCGAGGGACAGGTGATCACGATGTCAGTACCGAGATTCTGGAGAAAACAAGTGGCAAGGTATAACCTGATAGGCACTCACTGCACTAACTGCAAAACTTACTACTATCCACCCCGTAACATGTGCCCTAAATGCCGTCGTGACGGAAAACTTGAGAACTTCAAGTTCAGTGGGAAAGGAGAGATACTTACCTATACTGTGATCCACACTGCGGCAGAAGGCTTTGAGAAACAGACCCCTTATGTGCTTGGTATCGTGAAACTGGAAGAAGGGCCAAGCCTTACCAGCCAGATAGTAGCTGACCCAGAGGACATGAAGATAGGTATGAAAGTAAGACCTGTGTTCAGGAAACTTGGCGAAAGCAGTGAGAAAGGTATGATATACTACGGTACCAAATTCGTACCCGAATAACATGATAGAGATAGAAGT
>JAHFZE010000250.1 GCA_020854785.1 Methanomethylovorans sp. | reverse complement strand
CTGGAACTATGCATAAGGGAGAGAAGCTGATGCATAAAGAGAGATTGTTGCTGACATGTATATATCATTTACCCGATTTTTCTCAACTGCTTCTCTGGCTTTCTGAATATCATCACGGGATTGAATACATCCACCAATGGAACTTGTGTGTCTTTTATTGCACAGCTGTTAAATACACGCAACTAAGAACACTTCTATTGCTTCACTGTCAAAGAGGGGTTATAGATTACAACAGGAAGGGAACAAAATGGAAAGAAAAGAAAGGGAAACAATTATTAAAGTCATCACGGCAATAACTTTTCTGGTTATGGTTACAGTCAATGGTCTGGCCAACAGCCTCCCGATCAATGGAGTGAGCACAGGCCAGATCTCTGATTCCTTCCCCAACCTCTTTGCCCCGGCAGGGCTGACCTTTGCTATATGGGGAGTCATATACCTGCTGCTTGCAGGGTACACACTGTACCAGCTGGGTGTTTTCCGGGACGACACAAGTGCCATGAGGACCGAGCTGTTGAACAGGACTGGAGTACTCTTCTCCGTTTCTTCCGTTGCCAATATAGCCTGGATCTTCGCCTGGCACTACTACATGGTCCCATTGTCCATGTTACTGATGATAGTGATCCTTGTTTGCCTGATCCTGATAAACCAGCGGATGAAAGATGAAAGCTTTTCTCAGAGAGAGTATTTTTTCATCAGGCTCCCGTTCAGTGTGTACTTCGGATGGATCACAGTGGCAACCATTGCTAACGCTACTATCCTTCTTGTAAGCATTGGATGGAAGGGTTTTGGGCTGGCTGAAGCGACCTGGGCCGTCATAATGATCAGCGCGGGACTTGTCATAGCGGTCGCAATGATGATAAAGAACAAAGATATCGCTTACGGACTCGTTATTGTCTGGGCCTATGCGGGAATAATACTGAAACACACTTCATCCGAAGGATTCGCCGGCCAGTATCCTGCGGTTATCACTACAACTATGGTCTGCATCTTTTTGTTACTCCTTGCAGAAGCATATATCCTGAGGTCAGCAAGGAAAAGGCCGGCTGTGTAGAACGGCCCCGGAGAGAAACACATTTTCTCTTTTCAACAGGTCCGGTTCCTCGGAAAGGATGCATGAGCTAGCTGAATATTTTTTTCTGCTGATGTTGGATGGATAGCTTTCAGCAGGAGATGAATAAGGAAAAAGCATTTAAGGTGAATCAATTTTATTTAATTCACCTTGTAATGTCTCTAGCCTTTCTTTTAGTGCAGTCAGTTCATTTTCCACAGTATCCCACACTAGATTGTAATCAACAATAAAATATGCATGAATAAGCCTGTCCCTCATCCCGGCAATCCTGCTCCAGGGTAGATCTGGAACAAGAAGTTTTATATTTTCAGGTATCGCCTTGGCAGCCTCACCCAGTATCTCAAACTGCCTTACAACTGCACTCTTGGTTTTTGCATCACACAGGAAATCCTCTTTATCCATACCGTGAGTGAAATCCTCTATAGCTTCTACTGCATCGATCATTTCAGACAGGTATAGCAAAGGTGACCTCATAAAGCCACCAGCTCTCTTAGCACATCATCACGCATCATTGGATGCAAGGCTCGCATGGAAACCACATCAACAGGAATGCCAAGCATCTCTTCAAGGTAGTCTCCAAGTCCCACCAGATCAAAAAGCGTAGCACCATCATCGAAATTAACAAGTACGTCCACGTCACTGCCAGCTTTCTGTTCACCTCGGGCATAAGAACCAAAGATACCTATGATCTCAGCTTTGAACATTTGTCTGATCTCAGTCCTATGCTGCTTGATCAGGACTTTCATATCATCTATTATTATGTGCCTTCCCTCCATCTCATCCATGAACGATCTCTCTATAATCTAAACTAACTACGTTCATATTAAAGATTGCTGACCATTTCCATGACTTTGGTTCAATTGCCCTTTTGCCACTAGACCATTGCCAGACAGGTTCTGTAGAGGATTTCGATAAACCTCTTTTTTGATCGAGCTATACGATCTTTTATTAACGCAAGGACGCCAAGATGCTAAGGCGCAAAGAAGAGAATTAGAAGCTTTGCGTCCTTGCGACCTCGCGTCTTTGCGTTTCAAATGAATTGCATCAAGAAATAAATAAGGATCAAAAAACAACAGAGAGATTGCTAATTGATCAAAGAGGGTTTCAATGACTCTTTTTTTTGATAGATCATTATATCCATACATGACAATTTTCAAATAACGGGGTTTTTCGAAATCCTCTATAGTAAATTGATGCGTTTGAATATCTAGAGGAGATCTCCAAGCTCCCATACCAGAAAACCTTCATTCTCTAACTGCTCACTGTTCTCTATCTGCCTGGCAGCTATTCCCACTTTGAAATCCATTTCAGAGATCTCCTTGATCAGTTTGGTTTTCCCAAAGTTAAGTTTGAGTATGTCCCTTGCTTCATTTTGGGTCAGCTTCTTATTCTTAATCTCAACGACCAGTGCCTTTTTGTTCTTCCGGTCTATCCCAAGGATATCGATCTCATCGCCCTTGCGGTTCCACCAGCTTCCTATCTCTGGATAATCTGAGCCTATCTTTTCAACGATCAGGTCCCGAACCGTATCCTCGAAGATCTTTCCCGTGTAACTCTGCCATTCCTGAAGGACTTTCTCCGTAAGAGAAACATAATTCCCTGCCATGTACTGGCTTAACATTGGATAGATGAAACGGCCATAGAACCTGAAAAAATTGTCCTTGAGGAAGTACCGGCCTCTTTTGCTCTTTTTCCGGTCATCTGTGACAGGTATCCTGTGCTCTATTATTCCCAGGATATCGATCATGTCATAGAAATACGGAGATAACGAACTTGCAGAAACATGCGTCATTTCCGATATCTCGCTCATTGAGCATTTACCCTGTGATATTGCAGATATAATCTCAAAATATGTGGAGTGCTCCTTCCCAAATTCCTCTATAAGGATATCCCTTACTTCATCTTTAAGCGGAGCAAGATCGCTGAATACCAGTTTTTCTAGGGCATCATGGAAGCCTTTGCACTGGTATTTTTCGAACAGGCGGTAATAATAGATAGTACCACCAAACAGGAAATAGAGGTTCAATTTGTCTTCCATTTTTTTAATACCCAGATCATCAAGCATTGCAAAGGTCTCGCGTATGGTGAACGGTCTGAGGGTCATGATATTGTCCGCACGTTTAAAAAGGGGAGCCTGCGCTTCAATAAATATCTTCCTTATCATACCGATGGAAGAACCTGATACTATCAGAAAGACTTTGCAATTATCCGGTTTCATGTCCCAGTATTTCTGGAGCTGGGTGATAAAGGACGGATATACTTTCAGGAATCTCTGGAATTCATCGATCGCTATTACCAGATCGTGTTCATAAGAGGTGATATATGCAAGGAAATTTTCCGGTGTATCTACTTTTATGTAATCCGGGAGTTCCAGCTTTTCCTTTATTACCTGGTTGAACTCATCCATCAGAATATCAATGCTCTTATTGCTGTCAACAAAAAGATAAACTGACCTCTGGTCTTTAATGAACTGCCTGATAAGCTCGGTCTTTCCCACTCTTCTCTTTCCTGTGATCACTAAAAAGGAGGGACTGCTCTCTTTAAGCAGTCGCATGAGTGCCAGTTCTTTTTCTCTGTTGTAGAATTGCATGATCATTACTTTTGTAATCATTATATTTATAATCATTTGTTAGGTCCGGGTGAACTCTGAGAAAAAGAGCCATAAGATCGAGCCGGTCCTGCATAAATTCCGGCGAAGAGAAGTGGTTCAAATTCTTGTGAATTTCATTATAGATCAAGGGATCTCTGAATAATACTAAGCCAGATCATACTGATCATGTTCCGTAATTTCATTAAACGAGCTCAAGAGCCTTGAATATTTGAACAAGGAATAGATATTTCTTCAAGCCTTTCGTTATGTGTAATTGATATTATCTGATTTCAGGAATTGATTGCTTCTTCTAAAGTAAACATCCCACAATCGAAATCATATGACCAGGTTT
>JAHFZE010000123.1 GCA_020854785.1 Methanomethylovorans sp. | reverse complement strand
TAATTCTGTCCAGCTTCTACTGGAGCACTTGAATGCATGTTACTAAACAAATGTTTCACTTCCTAATTGATTAGCTTAAAAAGAAATACAACCATTTGGTTGAAAATAAGAAAAACAGTAAATGTGAAAAATACTATCTAAACCTATAATCCAGCAAATCAGTATCAAACTCTATAAGCACCTCTACATGGAATGACTTCTATATATAGCTGTTCCTGTATAAGCTCTGTAGCATTGCAGAAATCTTGTAGAAACGAAATTGCGCTAAATGCTAGCAAAAAGGAAAAAATGGGTCATTGGTGATATTCCATGACTTTTGTGTACAGACGGCCGTCACATTTTTCTAAATTTAGCAACAATTTCTTCCATATACTTCTTGGTCTCCATCACTTGAACGGTTTCCATCCTTGTGATGTCCCTCCATGGGAGGGCAGCAGCAGCAAAAGCTTCTGCATTATCTGCTTCGAACAAGAAAAATGCTCTGCATGCTGCTACATCATTCCATGCTCCTATAACATTGTAGCCTTCCGGAGGTTTCCATTCCATGTAACGTTTACCAGTTTCCATGTCGTCCTTTGGATCCCATGTAATTATCTCCATGAACAACATTTCTTCTTCCCCCCTGCGTTGAGATCATTTTCGTAATCTCAATATAGTGTTTCTTAAGAACAGCTTATATACTTTGAGTAGCCATTTTACAAAAATGCTATCATTTGAGTTTATATAATATAATTAATATTATCAAGATCTATGTTCCATCTTTTATGTTCCATCGTGAAGCCATAGGGATCATTCCCATTGAAATGGATGGGGAGTATGAGAAGGGTTATTTACTTGTGAAATTGGATCAGCTATTTCAACCCTGGAGATTTCAGGGAAATTCGGAATTCCCAATTTAATTTATTTTTATTCACAGGTACGAAATCACATCTGACCATCGCTTCTTTAAACTGCTTGTTCGTGATAAAGAAACCATCAGGTGATTGTTCAAATAAATTTTTAAGCGCATAACTAGTGTAATTTTTATTTGGTGTTTTTTGTGGAGTTATGTTTAACATTATCCAATTATCCAGAGTTTTTTTTTGATTGTCGGGTAATTCGTATTCACTCATTTTACTCACTTCTATCTTTCATGATCTGCCAATAAAGTTACACTGAGCTATGCCTTGATTTCATTTACTGCAAGCAGCATTAAGTACGCTTAGACTATCAGCTTTTCTAAATAGAGGTTTCCATCAGCAATTCTGTTAAAATATCCTTATGCTCTGGCCCACACCCTGTTCCAGAGCTTTTTTGTATATCATGTCGGCAGTGACTATACCCTGTACTTCAAGCCCCGTGGGGTCAAAGATCGTAATTACATTATCTGACCGCCTTCCCCGGCGGATGCCTGATACCCCACACCGACCATGCCTACAGCATGTGGATCTTTCCTGGGAAGATATTTTGCAGCCAAACACCCTGCTGCGCCTGTACGCATATCTGTCAGAAAGGTTCCATCCATGATAGCCATCGGTGCACCGGTCTTCGTGGAGTTGAGCACTATCAGTCCCATGACAGTGGGAAGCTCTTGGTGATGATCATCAGGATGCACGTTCACTATCTTCACACCGGCGATGTTCTCTTTTTCCATATACACTGGCATGACACGCAGATCGCCATTATGTTTTTCAAAATAGAGGTACGATCTAGCAGGCTCTGCACATCGGACCGATCAAGCCATAACATATCTATAGGAAAATCACTTAAAAATTTATTAATATAGTTCAGGTTCATGATCATAACAAGGTTTGATGGTAAGAACGATCTGCTGCACTCAGTGCACTAAACCCGTGTTCACCTTTTCAGCTTTTTCTTTATATTGCAGGAACAGTTCCTGGCTCCATTGCAGAGCTCTGGGATCAAAGCTCATGATGATACGGTGGTCATAGTGGCCACTTTTGTTGAAGAAGCACAGAAATAGGAACCTATCAGTGGTCACAATGGTAGCCAGCCCGCATATTTCATTGGTGATCATAAGCTCCATGTTATCCGAATCCTCCATTTTTTTCATCTGTTCAGCATAATCCTTCTGGAATCTTTCCAGAACAGAAGGTGTAAGCACAAGTGAAACATTTACATCCTGCTCGGCAAGTTTTGAGTAAATAGCAGGATATTCCGGATGAAAGTAAGCAGTAAAAGCCTTAACAAAATTCGACTTGAATATGTTCTCCTTGAACTCCCTGGGGAACTCAAAGAGATAATTAAGGTCAGGTTCAATGATTAGGTAATTTCCAAGTTCACCTAGCCTTTTTAATAACTGCCATGGTATACCTGTAAGGTCATGGGTCAGCCAGTATTCACTATTCTCCTCGAACACCTCTACAATATTGAGGTAAGGCAGCATGTTCTCGACCAGTACTTCACCCATGTTCGAAAGACGATAGTGGTCTTCCTCCTGAATAACAAGGCCGCATTCTTTTAGTTTCTTTATCTGCGGGATGATAGCTGTAGAAGTCACATTAAGAGCTGTTTTGATCTCGTCCCGATCTTTCTCTCCCTCTATAAGCAGAAGCAACAGGTTCTTTCTCTTTTCCGAGTTGAGCATGGTGTCTATCAGGGAAGTTTTCATTTATCCCTCACTATTTCTATTAGAATACTTATTGTACTATTCTCAGTATAAATGCTGGATGGAACAAAAGGAAACATTTGTCTATATCCTTCCTTCTAAAGATGTTTTTTTCCTTTTGACCTCTTTCTCTACACTATGCCTGTACAGGGTCATTTCGATGTTGGAGCGCAGGTCATTGGCCTTGAAAGGTTTCACAATGTAAGCATAAGGCTCTGTGATCTTTGCCCTTTCCAGCACCTTATCATCTGAATACGCTGTAAGATAGATAACCGGAATATCAAAACGCTTCCGTATTTCTTCTGCAGCTTCCACTCCATCCATATCTCCTTTCAGCATTATGTCCATGAGGATGAGGTCCGGCAAAATGATCTCAGCCATTTTGACAGCTTCTTCTCCTGTAGAGGCAATAGCAGGAATTGCATAACCAAAACTTTTAAGTTTTTTCTTTATATTAAGGGCAATTATATTCTCGTCCTCTACTATCAATATCTTTACTTCGTCCACAAATTCACCTTCTCCATTCATTTGAAAGTTATTGTAAACCTTGTACCATCATTCTTTTCAAGTCCAATAGTTCCGTCGATCTGGTCCACCAGTGTGGTCACAAGCTGTAATCCCAATGATTCGGTCTCTCTGAAATTAACATCTTCAGGGAAACCTTTACCATTATCACAAATCAACAATGTGAACTTTTTCCCGTCAAATTTCAGATCAATGAGAATATCACCTGTATCCTCTGGCCTGAAGGCATGTTTGAAAGAATTAGATACTAACTCGTTCACTATCATGCCCAAAGGTATAGCTACATCCATATCCAGAAAAACATTATCTATATGCGTGCTGATATTGATCTTTCTGTTATCTATTGTATAGGAGCTTGAAAGGTCATTGACAAGCTTGATAATATAATCAGAAAAATCAATGCTTTCCATGTCTTCAGACCTGTAGAGTTCTTCATGTACCAAAGCCATGGATATTACCCTGCTCTGACTGTTCCTGAAAGCTTCGATAACCAAGGGGTCTTGGAATTTATCAGACTCCAGATCAAGCAGACTTGAGATTACCTGAAGATTGTTCTTAATGCGGTGGTGTATCTCTTTCTTACGGATCTGCTCTATCTGCCTACGTTCAGCCATCATGTGGTCCAGCGTTTCACGTGTCCTCTCGATGCCTTCTGTAAGGACCCCGAAATCCCCTTCTCCGTGAACATGTACTCCACGTGAGAAATCATTGTTCTGCACTGCAGTCAGTACGGCATTTGAATCTTTGATCATTGTATCGAGGGATTCGGCAAAATCATCCAGCGTGTCTGCAAGCTGTTTGAACTCTCCCTGGACATCCAGTTTGGACCTGGTTTCAAGCTGTCCCTTAGCAAGTGCATTTGTCACCCTTATAGTATCTCTAACAGGTGTTATGACAGCATCCAGGATCTCGTTGAGACCATGTGGTATTTCCCTGAAATCTATTTCCACATCATTGCTTGCTCGTGTGTCAAGCTTGCCTTTAACTGCATCGTCAGAGATCTTTTTGAAGCCAGCTACTATCTGTTTGATGGGGCTTGTCACTGAGAGGGCTATAAGATATGCTATTGCCGCCATGAAGATGACAGCTGCCATGGAAATGAACAACAGTTTTGTTCTGAGAGCTATTACTCCAGCGAAGATCTCATCCTTTGGTACCACCAGCACAAAAGAGAAATTACCTGTCCTTATGGGTTCATAGAACATTACTACCCTTTCGCCTGTATTCGGGTCTATGGTTTCCACATGTCCGTTTTTACCCATTTTGATGTCATCCGCCATATGTGAGAAATCAGCTATGCCAAAATCATACAGTGTCCGATTGCCTATCCATTGCTTGTTATACGGATAGGATAAAAGCATGCCCGAATTGCTGGTCATGAAAGCATAACCAGTATCAAAGGCTTTGACATTGCTCAGGATATCATCAAGATAGTATAATGAAACATCAACACCACCAATGCCTATGAAGGTTCCGTTTTTCATTACGGGGGACGCATAGCTTACCATGAAGACGCCTTCATAGTAATAAGGTTCAGTGAGCACATCGGTCTGCAATTTCTTTGGTAATTGGTAATAATCGGAAGTATCATAGTAAAGAAGCGGGGCAAGTTCGATCGCGCCCCGCATTTTGTTCCAGTATGGTATGAACCGGCCAGTAGCATCATGTCCTCGTGAATTTACATATAATTCGTCATTTCCATCAAAGGCATTTGGCTCGTATGCCACATACGTGCCCAGCAATGTAGGATGGGTGACCAATATGGCATAAAGCATATTATTCACTTCATCTCTGTCAGAAGACTCATAATTGCTCATAGATGTAGCTATTGTTTTTCCAACAGCCTGGTTAACTTCCATATCCCCGTTGAACTCATTGGCATAACTTCTAGCCATTTCAATAGCCTGCTGGTAGGCAAGAGCCTCCTCCTGAGTGGTGACCGTGGAAATTATCATTGCAGTT
>JAHFZE010000136.1 GCA_020854785.1 Methanomethylovorans sp. | reverse complement strand
GATACTTCTCCAGATAATACTATAGTCGTAATACACATGCTTGAACTTGCATTACATGCAATACCTGAAAATCTCAGAAGAACAGTTTACGGAAAAATAGAACAGATGAGAGTATATTCACAGACTGTCCTATTATTCTATGGTTTGTGCGGTAATGTTCTGGGTAAGGTCGAAACCGAAATGAGCACATGCTCCTGTCCAGTATATATCCTTAAGGAAGAAAATGGCGAAATAGTAGATGACTGTATAGGAGCAGTGCTCGGCGGAAGGGCTGCCTATCTTTCAAAACTGAAAGGTTTCAGAGGAGTTGGAACCTTTTTTATGACCCCCATGTGGGCTGCCAACTGGAAAGAAATGATCCGATCGGCAGGAATAACCAATGATCCGGATAACACTAAAATGGCGAAATATGTTTTTGATTATGCCGGTTACAAAAAAGTAGCAAAGCTGAAAACGGGTCTTATCTACGAGCAGGGATTTGATAATATGGTGGACGATTTTGCCAGAACATTTGATTTTGAGATCATTGAGATGGAAGCAAACTTATCCCTGATCGAGAAATGTTTTTGCAGTGCACTTGGCAGAAGAAAAGATCTTAAGTGAGTTAGATCCATTATCATCTAAAATTGAATTCTTGAGAATATTTATATATCATAAAAATACTATTTATCATATAAATCATCGTTCAAAATTGTTGTATCTCATCTGCTCATGATGAGCTATATACTATAATACCGGCCATATAATCTAAAAAGATGTGAAAAAAATGAACAGAATATTGGTTGTAGAGGATAATCCGGTAAACATGGAACTGACCGTTGACCTGTTAGAGTCTTTTGGTTACTATGTTATCCAGGCCATCGATGGTTTTGAAGCTTTGGAAAAGGTCAAAGAGCAAAGAGTTGATCTTATCCTACTGGACATCCAACTTCCAAAAATGGATGGAATGGAAGTACTTTCTAAGCTTAGATCAGATCTTAAGACAAAAGATATACCTGTAGTAGCTCTCACAGCACACTCGATGAGAGGGGATGAAGAGCGTTTTATCGAAGCCGGATGCAGCGGGTATATTTCAAAACCCATTGACATCCATTATTTCCGGAACACCATCAGATCCCATCTGAAAGAAACAGTACCTTTGTAAGTTCACCTGTAAGTAGGCTTTTTATGTGGTCTTATTGCAGCATCTTTTTTCTTAGGGATCGTATCATAAATCCATGACCTTACGTGAGTTCAAGAGGTAATGCCCAAACAGTTCCTTACCCCACTGCAAAGCATCTGGGTTTCGAAATACGAGATCTTTTGGATCATATCTGCCCCTTACATCAAAAAGGCACATCATCAGAAATTTTTCTGCAATGAAGATCGAAGCAAGCTTCATATCATTAGGATAAACGTAAAGTTTTCCACTTCCACTCTTAAGGAACATTTTAAGTTCCTTTCCATGATCATCTTTGTGCTTTTCAAGAGCATTTTCAGTCATTATGACAGAAACATCTGTATCATTCTTCACAAGGTCCAGCAGCAGGGAAGGATAGGAAGGGTGTAGGAAAGCCGTCGCTCCCCATATGAATTGAGACTCAAGCGCCTGTGCAACAATATCTTTGTTCAGATCGAACATGTCATTAAGCTCAGGTTCTATGATCTCACAGTGTCCCAATTCTCTGATCCTTTTAAGAAGATGAGGAGGAATAGAACTTAGATCATGTTCTGTCCAGTAATCATAGTTCTTTTCAAGCACATTTAAAGTCCCTATGAGCGGTACCATATCTTCAACTACGATCTCACCTATTTCCGAGAGTCTGCATTCATCTTTCTCTTTAATGACCAAACTGTGCTCAGACAATATTTTGATCTGAGGCAGTAATGCATGCCTTGTGACATCCAAGACCTCAAGTATCTCTTCCATCCTCCGAGACCCATCTCGGAGGAGCAAAAGGAGATTTTTACGTTTATCTGACAGGAAAACGATCTCAAGCAACGAACGTCTCATTGACTGATCCTCCTTCGCAAATACATAGACTTCATTGGTCATACTTGAAAAAAAATCCTGATATGCACAAGATCAGCGCTACATCTATCAACGCTTACAATTTATGTACTCGGTCCAGTATAAATGTTTGCTATCAGCTTCCAGTTTGATCTTGAAACTGGCAGAGAACTATCTTAACAGGGATCCAACAACCCTGACCGCAGAAAAGTTAATCACCTAAAAAAGAGGAATGAAGTGGTGTAGTATCACCGCTTCCTTTATCTCATATTATATTTGCGGTGGTCATAACACCACAGTGTGGACAATAATACAGGACGTTCAATCCAAGCTGTTGTTTTTTCAGCGTACTTTTGCAATTGATGCATATTTTTTTTAAAGTCCCACTCATTTTTTCCCCTCAGTCATATATAATTATCGATTCTATTCTTGCTGTACCTTTTTTTGTCCAGTAGCCACACACTTTGCAGACCTGTATATCTTTTTCAGCTGTCAGGAATTTCGCATGACATTCCGGACATCTTTTCAACGACCTCATTGTTGATACCTCTTCATAAAGCAATTGCGGTCTATTTTTATTTTTATAAGAAAGATAGAAGGACAGTACATATTCGTCCTTCTTCTTATTTTCCACCACAGAGGTTTTGTGTGTTCCACCCGGATCACTGGATCGTCCTTATGTATCCCTTCTCATTTGAAAATGGAGATCTTTCAACACAAGATTCCATTTTCATGAACCCACTCTCTCATGGAAACTCCCCGGTTTCCAACCCGCTATCTGTCCGATCGAGAAATGCTCTCAAACGGCATCCTTTTAGATAATACTTATTCTATATAACATGAATTGAAGTTAATTTAGTACAATATCAAAAATTATAATG
>JAHFZE010000325.1 GCA_020854785.1 Methanomethylovorans sp. | reverse complement strand
CTGTATGATACTCTGGACAATGATGATTTCTTCCAGTATTTCGGTGGGCTCAACCTTGCAACCAGGTATGTAAGGGGAGACCATCGGACTCCCGAGATGTATGTTTCGGATACCAGGGGTCCGAACAATGCTCAGATGACCGGTATGAAGGAGTACCTGAGCAAGAACCTGCGCTCCAGGTACTTCAATCCCAAATGGATTGATGGTATGCAGGGATCCGGATACGCCGGTGGCAGGATGATGGCTGAATTCGTGGACAATCTATGGGGTTGGGAAGTCACAGACCCTGAACTCGTGGATGATTCTGTATGGGATAATGTCTACAGGACGTATGTCAATGAGGATATGAAAGAATGGTTCAATGCAGAGAACGCCGGTGCATACCAGTCCATCACCGGCAGGATGCTGGAAGCCGTTCGTAAAGGGTATTGGGAGCCCTCTGATGAGATCGTACAAAGCCTAACCCATGAGTATATGGAGTCCGTGGCAGATAATGGAGCTACATGCTGTCATCATACTTGTGGGAACCCTCTTCTTCACGATTTTGTGCAGGGTGTGGTTTCTGTTCCAGGTGTTATAAGTGACGATGTGATTCAGAAGTACAATGAACAGCTGTACAAGGCAACCCTCCGGACAGATAATGCTGAGGCAGTTGATACTTCTTCTCCTGAAACTAGCAGGGGAGGAAGTCCCACTGGTTCTGCGCAGGTAAGGCCTGCAGGTTCAAGTAACCAGACCATGGAGGCAGATGGAGGGGTTGGAACAGATCTGGATAAAGTGCCTCAGGAATCTATGAGATCCACTCAGGATCCGAACTATGTGGAAGGTTATGAGATGACCAAAGAAACTGTAGCACCTCCTGAAAGCAGCAGCCCGACCTTCTCAGGTTCGGATATAGTCGCCCTTATCCTTGTGGCTGGAGCGGTTGGCGCTGTCCTCATAGGATTCATGAGAAGGAGGAAAATGTGAAGCAGGCATTTTAATCTTTAATGCCTTTTAATGAAATAAAGAGTGGACTTGAGGTGGACCGAACGGCAGAGCACTCGTTGAATAGATACTAAAATCCAGGTGTGTTCTGCTGTCATCGGTTAATTGTTATCCTTACCATTATTTTTGTTTTCTCTAACCTGAAATGAAGAGAATAGTAAAGCATAGACTAAAAGTAGTTGGATCGTTCGTGGAATACATATAGTGTCATATTAGCATCTTATCTGTTTATCTCTTTTCTCTGCTCATTTCGTTTTTAGATGAAAGTTGTAGCCAAATTTCTACAAAAAAGATCTATGTTGTCTGAAGTGCAATATTATTTTTAATTTTTGAGCTACTCAAAAATTATTTAAGCAATTTAATATTTTAAGTGGAGAACTCAATGTTATTATATACACAGAGAATATACAAATAATATACATTCATATTTATGGATTTGGTAATTGATGTCTATAAAAAAACTTTCATCAGAAAGCAGAAAAGAGTTTATTTCCATTATTCCGGATGGTGCCGATCACACCGAAAAGGAGCATATTAAGTTGCTGCTTGAAGATGCTATCATATGGCGCACACTCATTGAACATTCCAGGGACGGTATAGTCGTTCTAGGTGAAAATGGCAAGGTCTTCGAAGCTAACCAGCGATTCGCTGATATGCTTGGCTATTCTTCTGAGGAAGTTCTTCAGTTGCATGTATGGGATTGGGATGTACAGTGGACTCAGGATCATTTGCTGGAAATGCACAGAACTATTAATCAAAAAGGAGATCACTTTGAAACCCTTCATCGTTGCAAGGACGGTACCCTTCTCAATGTCGACATAAGTACTAATGGAGAAGTGATCGGTGGGAAGAAACTGGTGTTCTGTGTGTGCAGGGACATCTCTGATCTCAAGCGCGCACAAAAGGAACTGCGTGAAACTGAGGAACATTTCAGGATCCTGGTAGAAGGAGCGCCGGATGCGATCTTTGTGGGTACAGAGGGTCGATTTTCATATCTTAATAATAAGGCCTGTAACCTTCTTGGTGCTGAGTCTTCTTATCAGCTTTTGGGGCAACCCATCCTTGATCGCATTCATCCATCCTTCCGGGATATGGTCAAGGAACGCATTAGAATATTATATGAAGATAAAGAAAGTGTTCCCCTTGCTGAAGAGGTTTATATAAGATTAGATGGGAGCGAGGTTCCTGTTGAGATCTCTTCTGTACCTATTCTTTATGATGGTAAGAATGGCGGATTGGTGTTTGTAAGGGACATCACTGAACGCAAGCATGCGGAAGAAAGAAAACGTAAGATTGCAAAACGTATGTCTGAGATAAACCAATGTGTTCTTAGCCTTGGCCCAAGTTTTGGTGACAATGTCAAAAAACTTACTGAACTATGTGGAAGAATGTTGGATGCAACATGTGCCATCTACAACAGGCTTGATAGTGGCATGCTTTGTTCCATTGGGCAATGGCACACTCCTTCTGACTATGATCCAAAAGACAAACCAGATGGTCATATATGTTATGACGTCATCCAAAGAGGCGGAATTGATATTTTTATTGTACGAGATCTGCACAAGACCAATTATGCAAAAACAGATCCTAATGTCAGGAAGTATTCCTTGAGGACATATGTCGGATGCCCTGTCAAATGTAACAACGAATTTGTAGGTTCCATCTGTGTCGTGTACCAGAAGGATGTAGAACCCACGGAAGAAGACAAACGAGTTCTTGGAACGATCGCATCTGTCCTGAGTATGGAAGAGGAATACCGAAGGTCAAGTGAAGCTATCAACGAGAGTGAAAACAAATACCGTTCATTGTTCAATCAATCCGTTGAAGGTATTTATGTGCATGATCTCAATGGGAACATACTTGATGTTAACAGGGTTGCCGTCCTGCAGTCCGGTTACTCCAGGGAAGAACTGCTACAGCTAAATGTGCTTGACCTGCTCATTGATGAAATGCATCGTGATGATATTGTAGATCAATGGCACCAGTGGCCCTTGGAGAATCCAGTGTTCATAGAAACAGAACACAGGCGCAAAGATGGCACTGTCTATCCGGTCAAAGTGACTACCGGTAAAGTCAAAATAGGTAATAGAGAGTTTATTCAGGCACTTGTTCGTGATATCACTGAACAGAGAATGGCTGAGAAAGAGATCAGAGATAGCCGGGAGAGACTTTCTCTTGCAATGAAAGCATCTTCTATTGGTTTTTGGGATATGGACCTTGACACTCATGAGATATATTTCAGTCCGGAAATATGCTCCATGCGTGGATATGGTGCCGATGAGATCTCAAATACTGTGGAATCTTTAATGGATTGTTCCCATCCTGAAGACAAAGACGCCT
>JAHFZE010000112.1 GCA_020854785.1 Methanomethylovorans sp. | reverse complement strand
CATAGAGTGATATATATAAATATTATCATTATATCTTGAAATAAATTCTATAGCCTGCTGCGGGTCGGAAGTACCCAGAAATTCGACCCATTCTTCCTGCGTATGCATATCCCAGTGAAAAAGTCCAGGTGTCACTACGGGGTGTTTTCCCCATCCGAGAACCCAGGGTGCATCATAGACAGTTGTCAGGATATAATTTCCCGGGTCCACATGTACGGACATCCATTCAATGTCACGCAAGTCGCCATCGGAAATAAGCCTGTTATCTTCTGTCATTTGTCCATATACGAGGAAGCTTCCGGTAAGTGCTATCATTAGAAGGATCATATTGCAATATATCCGGATTTCTTTTCTCCGTTCGAGGAGTATATTTTCTACAAGACCTCCGGCCATAACGATCAGCAGGATATCAAGGGTTGCCAGGTATCTTCTGAAAAAAACTATTCTGAATATTACCAGTATGCTGGTGATCAGTGTGAAGTAAAATACAGGATCCCTCCTTTTATTCAAGAGCATATTAATGAAACCCAGTGTCCCGAATGTTATATATGGTAAAGATATATATGCATAGTTAGAATAAGTTAGAAAAGTTCCACCCTGACTATTAGTTTCTCTGCTAAAGTTGCTTGAAGCAACGTCTAAAAGACCTTTTAACATGGAGGCCCCTAATTCCATTCTGTGTATCCAGAAAGGTAACATCATGACAGCAGCTATGATGAAAGTGAAGTATATTTTCTTGTCTCTTTTTTCGATCAGCCAGAATAACAACACTAATGACAAAAGGAGAAAATGCGGCCGGTGGTATATGCTCAAAGCTGCATAGATAATGGCTAGCACTGTGTATCTCTCTTTTTGCAGCAGAAGTATGGCCGTTAATATAAGGAATAGTCCCAATATATTCTTCAGGTATGAATATTCAAACAACACATACTGGGTTGCAGATAACAGATAGATGACCGCAGAGATGAGTGCACCCCTGTGACCTGAAATGTTTTTAGACACAGCGAACACAGGAATTACCATAACTGCGCATACAAGTGGTGTAATTATCGTTATGATCTCAGTAGGGCCAAAGCCCGCAACCATGTACAATACATTGCCGAGTAAGAAGATCCCCTGAGGGAACATTTCTTTGAACCATTTTGGCAATGTGGCTTCCGGGATATCCGGGAGGCTTGCGATATATGTATCCAGTCCATATTTATATAGTCCTGGATCATATCCAGGTGGTACATTTGTAAAAAAATATTGGTAATAACGAATGGAAAAGGATAGTATGGCCACAGATGCAAGCACGATCCATGCGATCTTTGTATCAATTCTTACTTTTTGCTTTTCTGTGTATGTTTTTATCATAAAGGGAATGCCAAGCAGCAGAAGAACTGGTATGAAGATCTCCATCTTCAGTATATGCAGGCCGGTGAGAATGCTGCATAATAACAGTATCAGTGATACTAATGTAAGTTTTATGAAAGTGTTCTCAAGAATGTCATGGATATTTTTCATGGTCTGCTGTATCTTCATATCAATACTCTGTAGTGAAAAAAGCAGGCAAGTTTTATAAATTATCGCAACATTTGCACATGTATATCAGAACCCTGAAGATCATATTTTTCAGATAATAGAATTCAGATATGTCCAAAGGTAAAAATGAAACAGAGTTTAAGACGCGGAACTATCTTTTTAATACTAGCTCAGATCTCCTTTGTCCTTTCAGGCTATGCAACACATATTGGATTGGGAAGACTTTTAGGCCCGGAGGACTATGGTCTATATGCAGTTGTCATTTCACTCATGACAATGGTAAATCTCATCCTTTCAACGGGTATACCACAGGCCGTTTCTAAATACGTGGCACACGGGAATGGGAATGAATTACATGTTAAGCGCACTGCACAAAATATGCAATTGACGTTCAGTTTGATCTTGTTCCTCGTCTATTATTCATTTGCCGACCAGCTAGCTATCATGCTGAACGATCCGGGTATGGCTCCCTATCTTAAACTTTCTTCTTTCATCGTTCCGGCTTATGCATTACAAGCTCTGTTCATTGGTTACTTCAACGGTTTAAAGGAATATGGTAAACAATCATTGATGGTGATCCTGTATTCAGTTTTTAAGGTACTGTTCATACTCGGTTTTGCATTAACTTCCTATGCTCTTTATGGTGCAATAAGCGGCTTTATAATCTCATCTGTAGCCGTTCTGGTTCTGGGTCTCTATTTTGTCCATTCTGCTGATAAAAGATCTCCTGCATCGAACAATGGGCATAGCATGGTATCTGCAAGGACCATTCTGGATTTTGCAACCCCCATCGTGTTCTATTCAGTAGCCACTAATCTTATAATGAACTTTGATCTTTTCTTTGTCAAAGCCTATTTGACAGACATGGATGCAGGTATCTATTCTGCTGTATCCACCATCTCTAAAGTGCCTTTTTACATCATTGCAGGCATATACGGAGCTCTCTTCCCCGCGATATCAAGCATGTCAGTGCACAATGACAGATCACAGATGACCCTGCAGATCATAAAGTCAGTGAAGTATTCAATGATAGTACTTGTTCCCTCTACTTCTTTTATAGTCCTTTTTTCAGGGCAGGTGCTCAGTTTCCTATTTTCGCAGCAATACTCAGCAGGTTCCACAGCACTGGGGGTACTTACCATAGGCATGGGTTTCTTCGGTCTGTTCTCCCTGTTCACTACTGTGATCAATGGAATTGGACAACCACGTGTTTCAATGCTCATGAGCTTGTTCGTACTTGTAATTGATATATTTCTCAACAGATCGCTCATTCCTTCATATGGTGTGGCTGGTGCGGCCATGGCTACGTGTACAGCTTGTTTGTTCGGACTTGTTGTTTCGTTCTTATACGTTTACCGGAAATATGATCATTAAAAGGTAATATCATGCCCGCGTTTCACATGATCATGCTTGGCATACACAAAACATTAGAAGAGACCTATGTATACACATTCCTTTTTCTGGCAAATCTATTTCCTGATATCAGTATATGTTCGATAGTAAGAACTTCATTGGTCAGGCCAATATTGGAATTGCGAAAAAAAGGATATGATCTTTTTTAACTTCTCTTCTCTACTTTCCAGACCATACTGTTCTTTGTGACAGCTGTCAGGTGGTATCTGTTATTTTTCTTTAAATACTGGAAAAGTTCGGTAGCCTCTTGTGTTACATATACCGGGACTCCATCCAATATCATTTTATCTATCAGCGGTATGAGATCCTTCTCTATATTTGCAGGCGTGTACCAATATGCCATGTCAGGCTGTGCTCTGATCTCTGCTTCCGTCCTATACACAGCTACCTGGCGGTCCAGCATGAATACCTTATCGAATGCCCGGGTGAAAATGACAGCATTCTCAGGAGTTCTATCCACGGTTTCCCTGTTCAGTGCACCCCAGCCATTCAATCTCTCCTTCTCCTTCATCAGACCGTTGTCACTCTCAAATATGGCGGTTGTGGATGTGAGTAGTACAAGCAACAAGAACAAAGCAACTATCCTTGAATTGTCCTGTCTGCTGAAAAAACGTGTTAAAAATACAGCAGCAAAAATGCTCATGATAGCATAGTTGATCAAAAAGTAACGTGCCATGGAGGAGTCAATGGTCACGCTCTCAAATCCCCAGGTCTCACCCCTGAAACCATACAGGCCAAAGAACAGCAGGAACAGACCGATGAAAAAAAGTGTAAAGAACCGCTGGGTTTTGTCATTTGAGGAATATATAGATATTACTCCAAAGCAGGCAAGCACGAAAAGCAAAGGTGGATAGCCTATTATATAATCCATGAATGATCTGGCATAAACTCCTGCGTTGCTCATGAGATATGCAAGTTGGTATCCTATTCCTCCTCCTCCTGTATTGATGTCCACGGTCTGTGCATCAAGAGAGGAGTTAGATATTGTCCATAATATGCGCAGTACCAGAAAGATGCTAATGAATATGATCATCTCTTTCAGTTGTATCTTTCTACTAAACAACCACCTTGCAGCAAGAAGGCCGATCAATATCGATCCAAATATCACTATCTCCGAGGTTCTGGTAAAAGCGGCATACAGGCAAAACAAGCCAGCACAACCTATATATGTGTTCTTTCCGGTCTGAATGCCTTTGTGGAAACAATAAAGGGCAATGATCGAAAAGGCCACTGCAGGAACATTGCTGTAATACATACTGGAAAAGAACACATAGGAGGGGTTAAGTCCCCACAGCATTGCTGCTATTATCCCGGTCCTTTCATCGAATATGTTCCTTACTAGCAGATATAGGAACAGTACTCCTATGCACCCTGCCAGAGGCACAATATGGTCAAAAAATCCATACAGCCTTGCGGTTGCCAGTAACATCTGAAAGCCAACGTACGGTCCTACATAGTTATTTGCGCCGATATCGATCGAGTTCCTAGGTCTGAAATAACTGACATTGTATCTCTCGTTCATTTCAGAATGCCATACCAATGATGAATCTTCTGCGATGAGCTTTGAAAAAATGATGGCAAGATTCTCATCCGGGCTCTCAGCTACCCTGTAGTTGACCTCGCTGTTAATATAGGTGTAGTAGTTGAACAGCAAGGCAAGAAGCAGAATTATGGCAAGTGCTGGTAAGTTCTCTTTAAGTTTCATGAGCTCTTCAGGCGGGTCATTTTCTCTGTTAAGATATCGACTATTTCCTTGGAAGGACTCTTAAGGGCATCGATGTCCACATCGAACACATAGTTGTTATAGTTGTGCAGGAAATCATCTATGATGCTGGTTTCATATCTTGAAAGACAGACATTAGGGTAACCGTTCTGTTCCATGAACCCCCTCATCAACAGGCAGGGCTTGCTGAGGAAGTAGGATTCTAGCTGTGGAGCTCCACCGTCGTTCACTATGTATTTGCTGTTCTTTATCAGACCGATGTTAGTTACATAATCCTGAAGCGGTATCATCTGCAGGTTCTCATATCCTTTAAGCTTATCCAGCATATTAGCTTTCAAAAGCTTGTTCTTCAAAGGCTCGTGCATGATCATAAGCACTCTTTCATTCTTAGCTATTTTTTCGACTGTGGATATGATGATATCCAATCTTTCCTTTGAATAAAGGTTCTCTACTCTGTGTACGTTGACAAGCACATATCCGGGCTCGGGCCTGAAAGTGACCTTATGGGAGTTCGCGATGGCAAAGCGTATTGCATCGATCACAGTGTTATATCCCAGATTCACTATCTCTCCTTTAACTCCCTGTTTGATGACGTTGTTATAGGACTCCTCAGAAGAGGTGAAAAGGTAGTCAGCCATCCAGTCTATCATCCTTCTGGACAGTTCTTCAGGGAACGGATTGAATATATTGTGGGTCCTCTCCCCGGATTCAATGTGTGCTATCTTAGCTCGGTGCAGTTTTGTCAGAACAGCTCCGAAAGAAGCGGGGATCGGATCGCCATGTATCAGGCAGATATCATTTTTTTTAGGCAATCCGTCCTGTGAAAAAGAACTAAGTGTAACTTTTGATAGCCATGCGGCCATATCCAGCACATTTGCCACATCTTTGTTGTTCTTGTTAAGTACGATATCAGGCTGTTTCAGGCCAAAAACACCAATGATGTCATAAAGTATTTTTGTATGTTGAGCAGCATTGATGAAATTATACTTTACTCCTCTTCTGTCCATTTCCAGCATAATGGGCGCCATTTTTATGAGCTGTCCCTTTGTGCCTACCATTACGTGAAATCTATTCTCGTCCATGTTTTCACTTGTTCCATTTTTCCGCAGCATTTCCCTCAAAATGCATGCGGATACAAAGGATGGTGCACTTCCATCCTGTTCAAAAAGGGATGAAAAATGAACCAGTTCAGTGTTTCCTGTTCACAGGTTCCAGCCTCTCCAGGTCAGCTTCCACCATCATCTTAACAAGTTCCTTGAAGTGTACCTTTGGTTCCCAGCCAAGTTCCCTCTTTGCCTTTGAAGGGTCTCCTAATAATAATTCTACTTCTGCTGGTCTTACGAACTTTGGATCGATCACTACATATTCTTCCCAATCAAGGCCAGCTATGGAAAATGCCTCCTGTACGAACTCCTCTACGGAATGAGTTTCACCGGTAGCTATGACATAGTCCCCTGGCTCATCCTGTTGAAGCATACGCCACATAGCGTCAACATAATCTCCGGCATATCCCCAGTCCCTTTTTGCATCAAGGTTCCCCAGGTGCAGCTCCGATTCCAGACCGTGGTAAATACGTGCAACGCTATCAGTGATCTTCCTTGTTACAAATTCAATGCCTCTGCGTGGTGATTCATGATTGAACAGAATTCCATTGCTGACATGCATACCATAGCTTTCCCTGTAGTTGACGCATGTCCAGTATGCATATACTTTAGCCACTCCATACGGGCTTCTGGGATAGAACTTTGTGTTCTCTGTCTGCGGGGTTTCCTGCACCTTGCCGAACATTTCACTGGAAGATGCCTGGTAAACCCTTGCGTCAGGAACTACATGTCTTGCAGCTTCCAGCACCCTGACCACTCCCAGCCCGGTCACATCTCCGGTATGTACCGGCTGGTTCCATGATGTACCTACAAAGGATTGAGCAGCAAGATTGTACACTTCATCAGGTTGTGAGATACGCATTGCTTCACTCAGGGAGGACTGGTCAGTAAGATCCCCCTGGAGTAGTTCTATGTTATTCAATATGTGATCTATCCGGGATGTATTTGGAGTGCTGAGCCTTCTCACGAGTCCATACACATTATATCCTTTATTGTACAGTAACTCAGCAAGATAGGACCCATCCTGTCCAGTAATTCCGGTTATTAATGCATTCTTTGCCATGATCATAGCTCCGTATCAGAAAAGCTGTAAAACGTAAGAAATATCTCTCTATCCCTCAAATTCGACATCTCTAAATTAGAATGAACTTATTTAAACGTTGGTATCATTATAAAACACTTTCACCACCCTTGGATCAACATAAATAGTAGTTAATAACTCATCATCTATGATGTCTGAGAATCCAATGGGTATATTTAGCGTTTCAATGCTCAATGAAACCATAAGGTCTCTGCTGGTCAATGATCCCAGGCTTAGGGAAGTATGGGTGCGGGGTGAGATCTCCAACCTTAAAAAACATAGCTCAGGCCATTATTACTTTACATTGAAGGACAAGGGAAGCCAGATAAGCTGTGTTAGTTTCAGGCAGACCAACCGCAGTCTTAAATTCGACCCGGTGGATTCCATGGCCGTTATACTGTATGGTTCTGTGGATGTGTATACTGTCAGGGGACAATATCAGTTGAAGGTCCTGGACATGCGGCTGGATGGTATAGGCGAAATGTTCAAGGCATTTGAACAGCTTAAGAGAAAATTAGAGCAGGAAGGCCTTTTTGAACAGGGGCGGAAAAGACCTGTACCCAGGTTTCCCACACGGATCGGTGTCTCTACTTCTCCAACAGGGGCTGCAGTCCATGATATCATCAATGT
>JAHFZE010000023.1 GCA_020854785.1 Methanomethylovorans sp. | reverse complement strand
TTTTTCTTAATAGCCTTTTTGGCTATTACATTTTTTGCCATTTTTGCTCTGCTTGGACACGTTAGGTCAATTTTTTTCTCCCACGCAGACACTCAAAACCAATCAGTAGTTTCTATGGCAGCAAGCATGGTCAACGAACGCATAAACGCAAAACTCATCCAACTCCAGGCTCTGGCATATACTCCCTCTTCAAAAATCAATTTTTCCAATAAGGAAAGTCTGATTTCAAGGCTTGAACAGTTAAGACCGGAAGCTGCAAAGATAGGTTATGACTTCATCCAACTCACAGACTCAGAGGGCAACACGGTAAGTACTAACGGGGAAAAAGTTGACATCGTTGAGACAGATCATTTTTATCGAGCTATTCGGGGCTTCACTGTCATATCACAGGTAGTAAGCAATGATGTAACAAAATCACCCAGACTGTCAGGGGAAAGGATCGTTTTTTTAACCGTTCCCGTTTTTTCAGGGGCTGAAGTTATTGGTGTGCTTACCGCAGCCATCGATGTACAAAAATTTTTTATACTTCAAAATATAGATATTCCCTACAGCGGAACTTTCCTGTGCCTTATAGATAAAAACAACAACGTTGTTGAGTATTCAGGAAGCTATCTTCGTGAGTTCGCACACCTTACGCGGAGCCTGAACTTTTTCAGCCCTCTCTCCTCCCTGGTGGGATCAGACGAACTGAAGTTCCTCAAAGAAGAGCTTTCTTACCTCGCAGGGAATATGATAAAACATCACAGAAGCACAAAAGACGACAGGCTGATCTCTTTTGCTTCCCTTCCTCATTCAGATCAGTGGAAGCTTGTAGCCGTATCGTCAGAAGAGAGCATAAGATCCCAGCAAAACAGTATTATTATGAAAATCGGTGCTTTGATATTATTAATAACTCTATTAATGACCTTAACAGCAATTTATCTTTACGTCATGAACTGGAAATATAAAAGGATCCGTGAACTTTCACACAGCACTATAGATAAGACCTGATTCCATTTTTTCAAAATTTCATCAGATGGAAACATTGTGGATTTCGAAGAGGACTTTGCATCGTTTCTGGGCATATCCCCTGAAAAATCTGTTTTTAACCTTAAAGAACTGATGGATGAAAGACAAACGATATTCCCGACGAAGATCGAAAAGGATTCCTCATTAAAATTCTCTCTTCGCAACAGCAGCAGCGAAAAGACTTTTCTTCTTGTCCAGATAATAGGGAATAACGAGAAGGGCTTCTTCCCGGCTTTTGCGATCGATATTACAAAGGATGAGCTTCTCCAGGAAAAAGTCAGAAATCTTGCTTACACAGACATGACTACCAATGTCCCCAACAGGGAGAGTTTCACCCTTAAGGTCGAGAGCCTTAATCAAAAATGCCTCTCAAAAAGCTTTAAAAGCGGTTTGCTCTTCATTGACATAAACGACAGCCATAAAATAATGGAAATTTTCGGACACAGACTATTCCAAAAAATGCTTCGTGAAACAGCAGAAAGACTTACGTCAGTTTCTGCCAAAGCCGAAAGCAGCATCTATAACCTTGACAGTGATGATTTTGTTATAGTTATCGATGACTATGACAATATCGATCAGATCCTTGATATTGCGCGAGAGGTCAACAAAATGTTCCTTGATCCCTTCATGCTTGGAGATGGCCCCTTTGAAGTCAGCTGCAGGATAGGGATCGTATCCTGCCCTGAATACCAAAGAAGAACACCGATCACCCCCAGTGACATGATCAGATACGGTGAAATAACTTTGAGGCTTGCAAAATCCAACAACGACCTCTTTATTCTGGATAAAGAGTCGTATCTGGCAGTCATCAAAGAGTTAGACATGGAGATGGACCTGCAGAATTCGATAAGGGATGAGGAACTGGAACTTCTTTATCAGCCCATATATTCTTTCGGATCAAACAGGATAATAGCTGTAGAAGCCCTCCTCTCATGGAAAAGCAAAAAACATGGAGCTGTGTCGCCCTCCGTTTTCATACCGCTGGCCGAAAGGAGCGGTTTTATAAATAAACTTGGCGACTTTGTAATAGATACATCCTTTAAGTTTGCATCAACGTTAAAAGATAAGAATATTTTTGTTAATTTTAACGTTTCAACAGTACAGTTTTATCAAATGGATTTTGCAGAAAAGCTTGCAGCCAGGTTAGAGTATCATGATCTTCCGCCTCAGAGCGTAGGCCTCGAAATAACAGAATCCTGTTTGTGCAAGGATATTGCAGAGTTAATTGAAAAACTTAGCATGGTAAGAAAATGTGGCATAGCGGTCTCGATCGACGATTTCGGAACAGGTTACTGCTCTCTCTCATACCTGAAAGATCTCCCTGTCGACTATCTGAAAATAGATAGAAGTTTTATCATGGGGATCGAAACTTCGGATAAACAGGTCAAACTATTAAAAGGAATAACCAATTTGGCAAAATCCCTCGGAGTAGAGATAGTTGCCGAAGGAATCGAAACAAAAGAGCAGCTTGAGGCTGTTATAGGATGCGGATGCAGTAACATTCAGGGATTCTATATTTCCAAGCCGATGAATGAAACAAATACTTTTAAATTTATTAGTTCTTACACTGGCCCCGGAAAATAATAACTGAAGCATAAGTTACAGCGATATAAAAAAAGGTGCGCAAGGCAGCAACGCCCGGCGCACTTTTATATTTAAATTAAAAATGATAAGGGTATCCTTATCTGTTGCGAGTACTCTTTTTTCTGCCCCTCTCGGGACGTGATACGGGACAGACAAGTACTCTCCTTGAAGGTTCCTCACCTATAGACCTTGTCTCTACCTCTTTGTTGTCCCTTAGAGCCAGATGAACTATTCGCCGCTCCCAACTGGACATTGGTTCAAGGCTTACCGGAGTTCCCTTGCGAAGTGCTTCTCTGGCTATCGACTCTGCAAGGCGGGA
>JAHFZE010000012.1 GCA_020854785.1 Methanomethylovorans sp. | reverse complement strand
TAAGGCCTCGAATTATTTCAGGAAGCCCTTGCGTGAAAGCCAGTCTACCTGTGGTCTGGTATATCTCCAGATAACATCAGCTTTTGAATCCTGTATTTCCCAGGGGGTAGCAATGACCAGATCGCCTTCCCTTACCCACATGCTTTTTTTCTTGGATCCGGGGATCCTGCCCATACGCACAATACCATCCATGCACTGTAATCTTACTCGATTAGCACCAAGCAGACTGGAAACCGTAGCAAATACTTCATTATCTCTTTGGCGGGGGGTACGCACTTTTGTGATCTGTTCAGGACCGCTACTTCCACTTTGTGAGTTCTTCTTACGATTGTTGCTTCTATAATTTGCCAAACTGATTCCTCCGTTGTGTATCTTCATATAGTATAACGGGTACGCTCTAGTAAAGTAAGAAGTTTCGCAGGATCTTCACAGAGATACTGTGAAAATCATCCATAATAACTTCTGAAATTAAGAGCCTTCAGAACAAAACCATAAATTTCATTCAGAAAAAGATAATCTTCAATGATAATTGTACAACTTTACTCTGCAACTATATACACTGGCCTAAACTATATAACTTGAACGCATAAGGAGTCCGGCAACAGTTAAATAAATCCTCTTGCTTATGCGCAGGAAAAACTACCATAACATTAAATTAAAACCTGGTGTTTCAAGACAGAGTGCTGATGATCAGGTGTAGGTCAAGAACTGTGATCACAGATATCAATATCAACTAAGGAGAGATCATCATTTTAATAAAGATACCTTATGGCCAGGATCATATTGACCTGGATGTTACTATTCCTCACGAGGTCATTACTCCGACCCATGTAAAGGCAGGCAGGGAGTCTGAAATTATAGTACAGGCCCTGGAAGAACCTGTTGGAATGGAACCTTTTGCCAGTTTTGCAAGCAAGAGCGATAAATTACTTGTTCTTGTGAACGATGCTACACGGCCTACTCCCACATCAAAGGTGCTCAAAGAACTATACCCATTTTTAAAGGCTCATCCAGATGTAAAATTCCTTATAGCCACTGGAGCACACAGAGGACCTACAGACGATGAGCTAAGATACATCTTTGGTGAACTTCTTGACGAATTCCGTAACAATATACGCGTGCATGATGCACGCAAAGATGAAGATATGGTCTATCTGGGAGAATCAAGTAACGGAACAGAAATGTATCTGAACAGGCTTGTTACTGAAACTAAGAACATCCTGGTAATTGGAAGTGTGGAACCTCACTACTTTGCAGGCTATACCGGAGGCCGGAAGTCTTTCCTTCCGGGAGTTGCTGCCTACAGGACCATCGAAATGAACCACATGCATGCTCTTTCAGACAAGGCGGTCCCACTTGCCCTGGACGGAAATCCGGTAGCAGAGGATATGGAAGATGCCATGAAGGTACTGAAGGACCTGAGGGTATTCTCCATACAGACCATCCTGACAGCTGATCATGGATTATATGCCATGATAGCAGGGGACCTCAAACTGTCATTTGAGCTTGCAGTGAAAAAGGCAAATGAGGTTTTCTGTACTCCCTGCAGACAGAGAGGTAACATTGTCCTCACTGTAGCTCCGTATCCCATGGATATCGATCTGTACCAGTCTCAGAAGGCTCTGGAGAACGGAAAGCTGGCACTGGAAAAAGGCGGGATCATAATACTTGTTTCAAAATGCAGGGATGGGGTCGGGGACGATACTTTTCTTAAACTGCTTTGCTGCGCTCAGACATCAGAGGATGTTATGCAGAAGATAGCTGAAGGATACAAGCTTGGTTATCATAAAGCTGCCAAGATGATACAAATAGGAATGCATGCCCAGATGTGGGCGGTCTCAGACCTTGATATTGATACCTTGGAAATGGCCAGACTTAAATCTCACACCGGCCTCCAAGAAACTTTTGACAAGGCAATAGCTACCACACGTGCTATAGGAAAGGAACCATATGCTGTGATCCTTCCGCAGGGAAGCCTGACGGTTCCCCTTGTCAAATAATGGGTTCTATGTGATCTCTCTGTTATTAGAAAATGAACCTTTCTTTAAACTCCATTTTTTAAGTGTATTTGAAAGTCACTGGAAACTTAAATAGTTAAAATGAGTAGAATACAGTAGTTTTATATATATTGAAAGTGAAAAAGGTATTAGATCGAGTAACTAGGATAATATCTATGTTATATCGATCTATAAAGTCTGCTAATGGCTTTAAATGTTCAATCCGGTATGAATACCGCAAAGAACCTTGTACAGCCGTAGAATTGCCTCAAATAGCATGTAATATGCAAATAGATATTTCCCAAGCCGGAGGTGACATGGATGGCAAAGAAAGAAGAGCAGAAGAAAGGAGCAAAAGCCCCGGAACCAGCAAAAGCAGCTTCAAAGGCACCTGCAAAGAAAAAGAAATAGATATATTAAATTATTAAATTTTTTTTGTGGGAGGTAGAACCTCCTCAGTTTGTTTTTGTTTATGTGCTTCTTCAGATCATGGACCTTTTCAAGACTACTTTATATACATGGGTTCTGTTATTCTAAGTACCTGAAGCAATGATATGGTTTTGCTGATCCCCTAATTTTATAGCAGTGGGTTTGCATTCAAGAAAGATTGCAGGATCAAGGTGATTAATATGACAAGATTTGAGAGTTTCAAAGCATTTGATCTATCCCAGGGCATGCTGGATGTTCTGGAAAAGAAAGGTTTTTTTAAGCCCACTCCCATCCAGATCCATGTGATCCCTCTTCTAATGAAAGGAGATAGGGATGTCATCGGCCAGGCTCAAACAGGTACAGGAAAGACCGCTGCATTCGGCATACCCATTATTGAGAAACTGACAGGAAATACAGGTTCCATACAGGCTTTAGTCCTGACCCCCACAAGAGAACTGGCACTTCAGGTTTCTGAAGAACTTGAATCGCTCAAAGGAGATAAGAGCATAAAAATAGTGCCTTTGTATGGTGGACAGGCTATCAGGAACCAGCTTAAGATATTGTCATCCGGAGTGGACATAGTTGTAGGTACTCCGGGAAGGATCATCGACCATCTGGAAAAAGGGAACATAGAACTGGACTCTATCTCCTACCTTGTACTTGACGAAGCCGATGAGATGCTCAACATGGGTTTCATAGAAGATGTTAAAAAGATCTTCAGGAGCACAAATGAGAGCAAGCAAATGCTGCTGTTCTCAGCAACCATGCCCACGCCTATCCTCAAGCTCGCTAAAAAACACATGCGAAACCATGACTTTGTTTCAGTGTCACAGGACGATATAATTGCAGAGTTCACTGATCAGGTCTACTTGGAACTCACAGAAGAGCAAAAATTTGAGGCCCTGTGCAGGCTGATAGATATCAACGATGGTTTTTACGGACTTGTCTTCTGTAATACTAAAAGTGACACAATTGATATATCCCAGAGACTGAGTGAAAGAGGCTATGCCGCTGATGCTCTTAATGGGGATCTTACCCAGGACCAGAGAGAGGGCATTCTTAAGAAATTCAAGATCAAGAGGCTTAACATCCTTGTGGCCACAGATGTGGCTGCAAGAGGAATAGATATAGTGGAACTCACTCATGTGATCAATTATTCCTTACCTCAGGATGCTGAGTCCTATATCCACAGGATAGGCCGCACAGGCAGAGCCGGAAAACAGGGTACTGCAATTACCTTCGTTACACCTGCAGATTCAAGAAGGTTCGAATCTTTTGTAAGAGCTGCAAATGCCGATGTCAGGAAGGAAACGATACCATCTGCAAAAGAGGTTATAAGTACCCGTACTAAAAATTTTAAACATGATATCGGACAGATGATCAAAGCCGGAGAATATCACGATTTCCTGAAGATGGCGGACGCACTTCTGGACAGACAACAGCCCAGTGCTGTTGTTGCCTCCCTCCTTAAATACTATTTCCAGGATACTCTGAAGGAAGAACATTATCCTGAACCGGATGTAGGCGGTTTAAAGATAGATAAGGGAAAGATACGGCTTTTTATAGCCACCGGGGAATATGAAGGCATGACCCCTGAAAAAATGCCAGCTTTCCTTAGCAGGGAATCAGGCATAAATGAACTGGAACTCGAGACCGTCGAAGTGTTCTCCAAGTTCTCTTTTATCACAGTTCCCAAAAATCAGGCTGACATGCTGCTTAAAAGATTTGCCGACATGAGAAAACGGAACCGTCCCTTCGTGGAACTGGCAATGAACAGTACTGTAAGGGAAAACAGGAAGAAATAGCCTTTCTAAGCCAACTTAGCTCCCGTCTAACGAACCCGTACAAAAAGCATACCTTGAACTGATCAGTGGCAGTATACTTCTTGGATAGCAATCAACAGCCTTGATAAGAACACCGTATCAGGACGATCAAAGACGAGATCAGTAATTTTTTTCTTTGTATTCCCTGAGTTTTCTGGCACTGACTTGCATTCCTTTGTATTTTTTCTTTTCAAGTCTTTTCAATCCAATTTCTGTCTTTTCGGACTGGAATACAAGTTCTGCATTCAATTTATGGTAACTGTCCACTCTTTCCTTTGCAATACTTCCTTCCTGGACTGCTTTTTGGACCGCACACCCCGGTTCCTTATCATGTGTACAGTCTTTGAAACGACACTTTTCAGCTACTCTGGCAATATCAGAAAAAGCTTTTTCTAACCCATCGTAACTATCTCCGAGCTGGATCTCCCGGATACCCGGATTGTCAATAATTACTCCTCCGTTTGGAAGCAGGAACAATTGCCTTACTGTGGTTGTATGTCTACCTTTTTCATCATCTTCCCGGACATCCTTGGTCTTCTGGACAGACTCATCGAACAGTGCATTTATCAGTGTGGATTTTCCAACACCTGAAGATCCCACAAGTGCCACAGTTTTGCCGGGTGCAATGTAAGTCCCCAGTTTATCCAGACCTGCTTTTGAAAGGGCACTGATAGCAATAACAGGAACGTCACCTGCAATATTTCTTATTTTGTCAACAGCTTCAGCGGGTTTATCTGTAAGGTCTGCCTTATTCAGTACGATCACCGGTTTTGCCCCCGATGCATATACAACTGTTAGATAGCGTTCGATCCTTCGCAGGTTAAGGTCTTTTCCGGTTGCTGTTACAATAAAAATAGTATCTATATTTGCAGCAATTAACTGCTCTTCATTGTCGTCGCCTGAACTGCCTCTTGAAAGACATGTTTTCCGAGGTAAGACATCGACTATTATACAAGAATTAATTTCTTCCTGGTTAAGCAAAACAACAAAATCTCCAACCACCGGTTGTTTACCTATTCGTAAAAGTGCACCGGATGATCCGGCTTTGATGGTAGTGCTTGCAATGAGAACATCCCAGTTGGTTTTATGTCTTGATACGATCCTTCCTGCTATATATGGGCCTTTGTAGGCAGAAAAAGCTGAT
>JAHFZE010000176.1 GCA_020854785.1 Methanomethylovorans sp. | reverse complement strand
GTGATATATGATAAATGTGTAGTAGCACATGAACTTGAAAAGGATATAGATCATAAATGGGAAAAGCACATCCGCAGGATAACAGAACGTGGATTTATGGAATGTACCATCTGTAACCTTGCTTGTCCTTATGGCAAAAATTTAGATGTGCAGATTATTCCTAGAAAAAGGGGTCTTGCCTGAAAGCAAGAACTAATTTTTTTTATTTACACTGAAGTTAAATCTTAATAGCATTGCAGTCGATTTATTTTTCACATTAGTCTGGGCTTTCGATGGGTAAAATTTCAAACAAATTATGACATCCATACTCTGTTGTCCTTTTATGTGGCACTAGATTCTCTTTTCAAAATGCAATCAAATTCTTTATATATGGAAGTATACATATTTATATTCACCAAAACCATGGGGGTGAGTTTTTGGCAGAGAAAAGTACGTTAGACTGGATAGCATTAGTGCTCGTTGTGATCGGAGGCCTGAACTGGGGGCTCTTCGGGATATCCCAGGACCTTAACCTGGTGGCACTTATATTCGGCTACAGCATAATAGCAAGGATAGTTTACATCCTTGTAGGTCTGTCCGCATTGTATATGATCTATTATGCAACCAAGAAATAAAGATGGTCAGTCTTTCAAAGACCTGACCATTTAATCTTTTTATCGCTTTTTTTATTCCATCATCTGTCTTGTGAGACTGCTTCTTGCAGTACTTATCTCGGATATTTGGAGTTCAATGGTGGTCTCACCAAGTCCTATCTTTAAACTGTCACCACCCACAGTACCTACAATAGTATAGGGTACTCCCTGCAGTGCCTCCTCTATTACTTTTGGTTCAGGGGTTGCCAGGATGGCCCTTACATAAGACTCCGAGAACAGAGCATCGTCTGCCCTGAGGCCCTCACAGGCCTTACTGAGGTCCACATCTGCTCCCATACACGTGCACATCTCGCACAGTGCAACTCCTAATCCGCCCAGTGAAACATCATGGGAGGATGTGACTTTTCCTGTGCCCACTGCTTTGATCACGGAATCCACTATCTTTGTACCATTCTCAGGCACTTTTGGAGCATCACCGTCCATCTTCTTTCCCATCAGGCTGTAATATTCGGAGCCTCCCAGCTCGTCCCGCGTTTCTCCAACAAGTATTATCGTGTCACCTTCATTGGCGAACGAGGACAGGGGTGTGCCTGCAACATTATTTGTTGTTCCCACGACCCCTATGGATGGAGTGGGGAGGATCGCAGTATCGAACTCATCACTTTCGTTATAGAGGGATACATTTCCACCCACTACAGGTATTCCAAGTTCCCTTGAACCATCTCCCAGTCCAAGGATGGCGTGTTTGAAGTACCAGTATATGTCGGGCCGTTGCGGGTTTCCGAAATTCAGGCAGTCCACAAGGGCAAGTCCTTTTCCGCCTTTGACCGCAATGTTCATGGCATTTTCATAAACAGTACCTTTGCCACCCTGATACGGATCTATCATGGTATGTCTGGGGTTACAGCCGCAGGAGAGTATTATCCCTTTGTCTCCTTCTATGCGTAATACTGCTGCATCATCTCCGGGTTTTACTGTGGTCCGGATCTGCACTTCGTGATCATATTGCCTGTATATCCATTCCTTTGATGCCACATTATGAGAGGAAAGCACGTTCAAAAGTGCCTGTTTAAGATCAACTGGCATTTCTGGCTTTTCCCATGATATTTTTTCGGCGGGTGAACTGGCAGGCATTTCACAGGTAGGCGCCCCCTCAGCAAGTAGTTTGATAGGTATATCTACAACAATTTCTCCCTTGAACTCCACTGTGTAATATGGTCTTTCAGTAAGCTCTCCTATCATGCTGGCGTTAAGATCGTATTTCTTAGCTATTGCCAATACAGCTTCCACGTTTTGGGGTTCTACTTCAAAGAGCATACGCTCCTGGGATTCTGCAATGAGGATCTCATAAGGGACCATGCCTTTTTCTCTGAGTATGACATTATCAGCGATTATATGCATCCCCATATCTCCTTTTGATGCCATTTCGGAACTGGCTCCTGCAAGTCCTGCTGCTCCCAGATCTCTACAGGCTTTCACATAGCCTGATCCAACTACTTCCAGTGTCGCTTCTATGAGCAGTTTCTCTGTGAACGGATCGCCTATCTGAATACTGGGTCTATCCTCTGCTTCAGAACTTTCGGATAGGTCCCTGGATGCGAAGGATGCACCTCCCAGCCCGTCCCTGCCAGTGGTGGATCCCATAAGGACCATCTTATTTCCAGCATGCTGAGCCTTTGCTGTTACTATATTCTCTTTCTTTGCAAGCCCTATACATGCAACGTTCACAAGAGGATTACCACTGTAGGTTTCGTCAAAGAAAGCTTCTCCTCTTACCACAGGCACACCTATGCAGTTGCCATAGCTTGCGATACCTTCGATGATATGTTCGAAAAGGTAAAGGTTCTTAGGAGTGTTCAGGGGTCCGAAATACAGGGGGTCCATAAGGGCTATGGGTCTTGCGCCCATGGATATAATATCCCTTACAATGCCTCCAACTCCGGTTGCAGCACCGTTATGCGGGTCCACATATGATGGGTGGTTATGGCTTTCCATACCAATTGCAAGCACCCAGCCGTCTTCAAAGTCTACGATAGCCGCATCATCTCCCGGTCCAATGATCACTTTCTCTCCGGTCGTGGTAAAAGTTTTCAGTAAAGGTCCGCTGGAGCGATAGGAACAATGCTCGCTCCACAAATTGAGGAAACATCCTTGTTCCACAATGTTGGGTTCTCTTCCCATTTTTTCAGTTATAAGTTTGAAATCGTTCTCTGTTAACATTGCGCGCCTCAGAATACTATTTATTTCTATGTTTCTGTAGGCTTAAAAGCACTCAAGTTTAAAAAAGATTCCTTCAAATAATTCCTTAGATATTGGCACAAATCCATCACTTTTGCCTGTTCAAGAACGTTCGATCCTGATGTTTTCCCCAGGGTGAAGGTTGTAGTGCTCGATAGAGCCTTCATGCATTTCGATGATATATTTTGTTCTTTTAGGGGATCGTGCCAGCCCTATCCATGGCTTTAATGTTGTTGTTGCAAGTATTTTCTTATCGGGGTCGAGAAATATCACGTCAATTGGAAAGAATACAAAGAGCATGTGTACAGAAACTGATCTAGGTGTGGCCATTATGAAAACAAGTGCATATTTTTCTGTAATGCCTTTTCGGAACATGAGCCCCCTGGACTGGCTTATTATACCTTCTGCAAATTCAACGTCAGATGCGATTAATTCACCATTAGGTTTTAATATCATTGCTGTTTACTTTATACGGCTATTTAAGTATAGTTTATGGTCAAAATATTTAATGTTCTTGGAGGAAATATCACTAGATGAGTTCAGAAATGTGCCCTGTATGCGGATTGCCAATGGAATTGTGCATCTGCGAAGAAGTAGCAAAAGAGCAGCAAAGAATTACCGTAAAGGTCAACAGGAGAAGGTATGGGAAGGAAGTGACTGTCGTAGAAGGTTTTGATGCACACGAGATCGACCTCCACGAACTATCCACCTATCTTAAATCCAAGTTCGCTTGTGGTGGAACTGTCAGGGATAATGCTGTTGAGTTGCAGGGCAATCATCTGTCTCGTATGAAAGACGTTCTTGTTGAAAGGGGTTTTTCTCCGGAGCAGATCAAAGATTAAACCTCATTTCACCTAACTGTATCTAGTCTCTCCCCATTACTTGCTATAATGTTGCAAAGTTTCAAATATATTCATTTTATGGGGAGGAGTAAATCCATCAATTATCCATAAGGTGAAGCATGAAGCGTATATATCTGGATCACAGTGCAACTACACATGTGGATGCCAGGGTTATGGAGG
>JAHFZE010000029.1 GCA_020854785.1 Methanomethylovorans sp. | reverse complement strand
CGGTTCCATGAAAACAAAAAAGAATTAATGGCACTGCATGATTGTTGCATTATGGATAAAGTAAAAGGAAATGATAAGATGCACATCCTCTCTCAGAACTGGGATGGGATAAAGCCTATGTTCCCTGTTGTTTCCGGAGGGTTTGGACCTGCATTGGTACCGGAGCTTATGGACGCATTTGGCAATGATTTTATTATAGAGTTCAGCAATGGTATACATTCGAATCCAATGGGCGCAGTTGCCGGTGCTAAAGCTTGCCGGCAGGCTATTGATGCGGTACTTGCCGGCATATCTCTGGAAGAATATGGAAAGAGCCATGCAGAACTAGAGGCTGCCCTTAACGATAACATGTGATCTGGTCAAGCGATGGAACTTCATACAAAAATATTTAAAATATCCCCTGATAACATCTCAGATGTTATAGGGGAATGCGCTGAAATTATCCGCAGAGGTGGGACTGTTGCCATACCTACGGAAACAGTATACGGGCTGGGTGCCAACGCGCTTGATCCGATAGCTGTTAAAAGGATATTCTATGCAAAAGGTCGTCCGGCAGATAATCCGCTTATAGTGCATGTGGCATCTGTGGAACAATTAGGCCACTTAGTATCAGAGATCCCTGCACAGGCTTTGTCCTTGATGGAGGTTTTCTGGCCAGGACCATTGACACTTATCCTGAAAAGGACTGATGTTGTTCCGGATATTACCACGGGAGGGCTGGATACGGTTGCCGTGAGAATGCCTGACAATGTAATAGCAAGAGAACTGATCCGCGTATCCGCCAAACCTCTTGCTGCACCCAGTGCTAACATTTCAGGCAGGCCAAGTCCCACTTCTGCAGCTCATGTACTGCATGACCTGGAAGGAAGGATAGATGCGGTGATAGATGCGGGAAATACATGTATTGGGGTGGAATCTACGGTTATCGATATGAGCGGAAAGAAACCTGCTGTTTTGAGACCTGGATACATATCTGCAGCTAGTATCGAAGATATTATTGGAGAAGTTGAGATTGGATACAACGACCATGTAACAGAAGAAGAAAGTGTTCCCAGGTCACCGGGCATGAAATACACGCATTATTCTCCAAGCGCCACTGTGCTGCTTCTGGAAGGGTCCCATGATCTTGTTCAGGATAAGATCCGTGAAATGTATAACGATTTTACCTACAGGGGAGCCAGAGTAGGCTTGCTTGTTACCAGTACTGGTCTTTTGTCCCTGACGAACGACATGTTCTATCTTGGAAGTAAAGACGAACCTGAAGAAGTAGCCAGAAATCTTTTCCTGGGTCTGCGAGAGCTGGATGAAAGGGGAGTGAACATCATACTTGCAGATGGCTCTTTTAATCATGAAGGTGTTGGTGCAGCGGTAATGAACAGGCTGAGGAAAGCCTCGGAAATGATAATCAGATTATAGGTGTATTTATGAAAGCATACAAAAAAGACCAATTACATGCAAAGCAGCGCTATATTGCAATACTGAAGACAAATAAAAAGCTTGCCAGGATAAATGTACTTATATTGTCCGCAGGCCTCGCATTATCGTATCTGGGAAAAGACAATATAGGGAATCCATTGTTATGGATGGGGATCATTATTTTCATCTATACGATATCATCTAACCTGATAGCCCGCCGCTCACTTAAAAAATTGAAATGACCTGTAAGGTCAAAATGTTTGCTCTAAAAAAAACCTGTGGTCTTAAGCAGTTTAAATGCCAGATCAGTGACCGCGAATTTAGCCTTGCTGACAAAACTTACAGGATCAATGGAGATGGCTCCGCTTGCACGGGCAGCTTCGTAGATGGGGAGAGGATCTGCAGTTGTTATCAGGCTCCTGACAGTGTCTTCATCAGTAGCGATGATCACAGTGGGATTGTAGTCACTTGCATCCTCGACCTTTTCAAGATCTGTTACTCTACCATCTTTTGTAACTAACCATACTTTCAGTTCACTTCCATCGTTCATTAAAATTCCGGCCAGGATATCTTCGTTCCCAAGTAGGATCTTGATCGAGCTGGGAAGTTCTTTGTAGTATGCGTTGTATTCCGTAACAGCTCTGTCCAGGTCATTGAATAGCTCTGCATTCGCAGTGCCCATCGTAATGAAGAACAGGATCATTAACATGCATAAGGCCTTTTTCATACCATACCTCTTTTTTGTCCTTTTAGCAGGAGTTTTTCTGCTATTTCTCTTTTTCTTTTTCTGGTATAAATCCTTGTTCGTCTCATAGAGAACAATTTGCGGTTCTTTCGGGTGTACATATATGTCCCTTTTCAGAGATTGTTTTTTATATCGTGGTGCAATTAAGGTATTGCTGTAAAGTATCCTTGTCATATCTTTTACACGTACTCAGTTCGAGGTTACCGGATGGGAGAGATAATTGCAAGCGGATCGATGTGGGAATACTTCCACTGGCTTGATGCAAAGCTAAAACGGGAAATGGACATAGCCAATGAAGCCAGACAACGGGGGCGTGATCCAAAGTCCTTTGTGGAGATACCGCTTGCCAAAGACCTGGCCGACAGAGTAGAGAACCTCATCGGTGTACAAGGTGTAGCTCAGCGTATCAGGGAACTGGAGATCACCATGTCTCGTGAGGAAGCTGCTCTTGCCCTTGGCCGGGATGTGGCTGTGGGCACTGTCGGTAATTTCGATGACAGGAAAAAAGCCATAGAAGCTGCTATCCGCGTATCCATGGCAATGCTTACGGAAGGTGTGGTGGCAGCACCCATTGAAGGAATTGACAGGGTGGACCTTGGGAAGAACGATGATGGTACAGAGTATATCCGCATCCTGTATGCCGGCCCCATACGTAGTGCAGGCGGTACTGCTCAGGCTCTTTCTGTGCTCGTGGGCGATTATGTCCGCAGGGGAGTAGGTATCGACAGATACAAACCACGTAAAGAAGAGGTAGAGCGATATGTAGAGGAAATCTTGCTTTACAGAAGGGTGGCAAACCTACAGTACACACCTTCGGAATCAGAGATCAAGCTGATAGTGGAGAACTGTCCCATCTGCATAGACGGTGAGCCCACTGAAGAAGAGGAAGTGGAAGGGCACAGGAATCTGGAGAGAATAGAGACAAATCGTGTAAGAGGGGGTATGGCCCTTGTGCTGGCAGAGGGACTTGCTCTGAAAGCTCCAAAGGTCCTGAAACACGTCAAAAAACTACAGATGGATGGGTGGGACTGGCTGGAAACCCTCATAGCAGGTACAAAGAGCAGCGGAAGTGAAGAGGAGCAAATTGCCGGTGTAAAGCCCAAGGATAAATACCTGAGAGATCTTATAGCCGGAAGACCGGTATTCTCTCATCCTTCCAGGCCTGGAGGTTTCAGGTTAAGATATGGAAGGTCCCGTAATACTTCTTTTGCTGCTGCTGGTATAAATCCGGCCAGCATGGTCATCCTGGATGATTTCATTGCTCCCGGTACTCAGCTAAAAGTGGAAAGGCCCGGCAAAGCTGCAGGCATGGCTCCTGTGGATTCTATAGAAGGTCCTACAGTAAGGCTAAGGTGCGGTGATGTTGTCAGGATAGACGATGTAGATGAAGCTCATAGACTGCACCCGGAAGTTGAATATATTATCGATATCGGTGAAATATTGATAAATTATGGGGATTTCCTTGAGAACAATCATGTATTGATCCCTTCGCCATATTGCTTTGAATGGTGGATACAGGATTATTCTCTTGCTACCGGTGAAGATGGATCAGCTAAGCCGGAACTGAAGCATCCTTCCCAGGAAGTTGCCCTGGAGATATGTCAGAAACATAATGTTTCTCTTCATCCGGATTTTACTTACTTGTGGCATGATATAACTGCGAACGATTTTTTAAGGTTGGCAGAGTTCATCGAAGCACACGGGTCGTTGGATGAAGCTTGTTCAGTGTTATCGTTGCCCCTTAACATAAGCGTTGATAGTGGGATAAAGGTCTTTCTTGAAAATATGCTGGTCCTACACAGGGTACTTGAAGGTCATATCCAGATCGAGCAGCCTTTACCCCTTCTGCGCTGCCTGGGTCTAGGAACTGAACTTCGCAGGAACTGGTCGGCGCTTGAAGCAGAAAACGGCCTTGAAGCTGTCAACAAGGTCAGCGGACTGCTAGTACGGGCACGTGCTCCCTCCAGGATAGGGGCACGCATGGGACGACCTGAAAAATCTGATAAGAGAATGATGTCTCCTGCACCGCATGTGCTTTTCCCTATAGGAGAAACTGGAGGAAATACCCGTAAGCTCGAGGATGCTGCCAGCTACAAGGAATCCGTAAATGGAAAAGTGGGGCTTATACGGGTGGAGATCGGCTCAAGGATCTGTCCTGCATGTGGTATGGACTCTTACGAGTTCAGGTGCGAATGTGGTGAATTTACCATTCCCAGGCTTTCCTGTCCGAGATGTGGTATTTCTGTTAACAGGGAAACGTGCCCTAAGTGCGGTGTGAACACTACATGTGCCCGCATGCAGAGTCTTGATTTCAAGAACATATATCAGAGGGCCTTTGAGAAGCTGGGTGAACGTGGATCTAATCTTGATGTCATCAAAGGTGTTAAAAGGATGATGTCTCGCAACATGACCCCGGAACCACTTGAAAAAGGCATTCTGCGTGCCAAGCATGAACTGTATACGTTCAAGGACGGCACCGTAAGGTATGACATGTCGGATATACCTCTTACGCATATAAGAGCGGATGAGCTGGGCATACATGTGGGAAAACTGCAGGAAATAGGTTATTCCGAAGACGTATGTGGAAAACCACTTACCAGCGGGGATCAGGTGGTATGCCTTAAGGTCCAGGATATTGTAGTTTCATACGACTGTGCTGAATATCTTCTAAGGACCACCCGATATGTAGACGATCTTTTATCCCGTTATTACCATCTTGAGCCCTATTATAATGCTCAGGGCATCGAGGATCTTGTAGGCACACTTGTCATGGGCCTTGCGCCCCATACATCTGCAGGTGTGCTGGGAAGGCTTGTGGGTTTCACCAGCGCTGCGGTGGGTTATGCTCATCCATTCTTCCATGCGGCAAAACGACGCAACTGTGACGGTGATGAGGATTGCGTGATGCTGCTCATGGATGGACTGATCAATTTCTCAAGGGAATACCTGCCGGACAGAAGAGGTGGAAAGATGGACGCACCACTCGTACTTACCACTCGCCTGGACCCGAGCGAGGTGGATAAGGAAGCCCACAATATAGACGTATGTGCCAATTATCCTCTTGAGTTCTATGAGGCTACTCTAGAGTACACGAACCCAAAGGAACTGGAAAGCAAAATGGACCTTGTGAGCAGTCGCCTGGGTACTCCCCTGCAGTATGATCATTTCATGTTCACCCATGATACTTCTGACATAGCTAAAGGTCCGCCCGTCAGTGCTTATAAGACCCTTGGCAGCATGGTGGAGAAAATGGATGCTCAGCTTGCTCTGGCAGATAAGATCAGGGCTGTTGATGCTTCGGATGTTGCTGAAAGAGTTCTTGTCTCGCACTTCCTGCCGGACCTGTTCGGCAACCTGAGAGCTTTTTCCAGGCAGAGCACACGTTGTATCAAATGTGATGAGAAGTTCCGCAGACCTCCTCTTACAGGTGTTTGCCCTAAATGCGGAGGACGTGTAATATTGACAGTGCATGAAGGCTCTGTAAAGAAATATCTGGAAGTATCGAGAAAGGTAGCTGCCGATTACAACGTTTCGGCTTATACAAAACAGCGTATTGAACTTATAGGCCTTGACATCAGGTCTCTTTTTGATAATGACAAATCAAAGCAGACAGGCCTTTCGGAGTTCATGTGATGATCTATTTGATCGGCAGACCAAAGGCATTGATCTGGTTGATCAGCTCGGTGAACTGTTCTACCTCAAAGGCTATCACAGCTTCCCGTGTCATGCCTATGGACATTTCTCCATCATAGCTGAGCATCTCCGGCCCTCTGCGTATGAACCTGTCCACGCCGTCCCTGGATAATGCTGCTTTTGCTTCGGGATCATGTACGAATGCCCTGCCCGGGATCAGGACTGTTTCTTTGATATCCTCCAGATCAAGGCTGTTAAGGTCTTCTATGGTTATCAGGCAACCGATGTCCTTGTCAACAGGGACCACGTTCACAGTGCCTCCTAGTTTAGCAAAGATCTCTGCAAGTCTTGAAGCAGCTGCCTTGCTGGTGATAAGCGTCGCCTGCTTTCTTATTTCAGGAAGCTGGGCCATGGCCTGTTCATCATTGCGCAGTGCGAAGGGGCAGCCTATGAGCGGGTCCTCTAAAGGGGTTCCGGTTATCCTCATCCTATATCTTGAAGCAGCTTCTCTGACAATGCTCATGAATTCATCTATTGTATGCGTCTTCACATCTTGCAGGATGGGGCCATTACCCAAGATAAGTCCTTCTTCCCTGCGATTTGCGAAACGCATGAGTATGACACCCTTTGTTCCCATCGCCTGCAGGTCTGCAAGTGTTTTCCACAACTCTTCGCCGTCATTTACACCGGGTATTAGCACGATGGCAGCATAGACATCACAATGTTTGCTGAAATCCGTCAGCACCTGCAGGGATGCTTCAGGGTTAGGATCACGCATGTGATCTGCCCGAAGTTGTGGGTCGGTTGAAAAGACTGTGAAGGATACTTCCGTAACACCATGTTCTATAAAGAACCCAGCATCATCAGGAGAATTGAAGCCTTTGCCGCTGGTGTATCCTAAATGGATGGGTTTTCCAAGCTGGGAAAGAACGGATACAAGTTCTCTTAATTGCGGATAGCAACTGATATCGCCTCCGCCGCTAATGGTGATCTTTTCGATCTCATTTGACCTGAACCTGATACTGTCTGAAAGGCTGTGGAGGACAAGCTGCATGGGCTTAAAACCAGTATAT
>JAHFZE010000219.1 GCA_020854785.1 Methanomethylovorans sp. | reverse complement strand
AGAAAAGATCCGCCATGTTGCTGCACTCCTGAAATGCTTCCATGAAAAAGGTGATGAGCTTATTGCAGTTACATCAGCACTTGGTGGCATTACAGATGGGCTTTTGAGCACAGCAAAAGATGTGTCAAAAAATGGCAAAGTATCTCTGGTCAAAGAGTTCATAGCGGACATCACCAAAAAGCATTATGATGCCATACACGCTGCAATAGATGACGAGGACATTATCTCCGAAACCATAGAGGTAATTGATCTTAGGTTGGATGAGCTGGAAAAAGCCTTAATAGGCATATGCTATCTTGGTGAGCTCACACCGCGTTCCATTGATTACATTTCTTCTTATGGAGAGAGGTTGGCTGCACCCATAGTAAGTGGCTCAATAAGGTCTTTAGGTGTTGATTCCAAATGGTTCACCGGTGGTGAGGCTGGTATTATCACTGATGGTAATTATGGGAATGCACGCCCTCTTGAAAGAAGCTACGACCTTATCAAGGAAAGATTATCTCCTCTACTGAACTGTTCAATAGTTACTGTTGTAACTGGTTTTATTGCAGAGAATGAATTGGGGATAATCACTACCCTTGGAAGAAGTGGATCCGATTTTTCAGCTTCGATCATTGGAGCAGCTGTCAAGGCTGATGAGATTTGGTTATGGAAAGAAGTGCACGGAATAATGACCTCTGACCCAAAGATAGTTCCTGAAGCAAAGCCACTTGCCCAGGTTTCTTACATCGAAGCTATGGAACTATCATATTTCGGCGCCAAGGTGCTTCACCCCCGGACAATAGAACCAGCTATAAAACACAGGATACCTGTGAGAGTGAAAAATACTTTTGAACCTTCGTTTGAAGGCACTCTTATAGTAGCTGACCAGGTACCAAGCCAGGACGTAGTAAAAGCAGTGACCTTGATCAAGAAAGTAGCTCTTATAAACATTTGTGGTGCTGGAATGATGGGCACGATAGGTACAGCTGCCAGGGTTTTTACAAGTCTTGCTAATGCAGGAGTAAACATAATTATGATAAGTCAGGGCTCTTCTGAAGCAAATATGTCACTGGTGATCGATGAGGACCAACTGGAAACTGCTGTCACTGCAGTACGCTGTGAATTTAATAGGAATGTAGTTGGAGATGTAGTCTTTGACAGTGATATCTGCGTGGTCGCTGTTGTAGGTGCCGGTATGGATGGCACTCCTGGAGTCTCTGGCAGGGTATTCAGTACGCTGGGAAGAGAAAAGATAAATGTGATAATGATCAGTCAGGGCTCATCACAGCACAATATATCATTTGTTGTGAGCTCAAGGGACGCTATTAACGCAGTTAGAGTGTTGCATCGCGAATTCTATAATTTATGAAAGGGGTAGTTCAATGAGTGAAAAGCATCTCACATATGCAGGATCGGGCGTGGATATCAAACAGGAAGAGAACACTATCAAAGCCCTCACCAGTAAAATGACCTATGTTCGTACAGGCCTTGGAGCTCCGCTGACAAATATTGGACACTATGCAGGTCTTCTTGATTTTGGAGAATACGCCCTTGCAATGACAACTGATGGAGTGGGGTCAAAGGTCCTCATTGCAAACTCACTGAAAAAATGGGATACAGTAGGAATAGATTGCATTGCCATGAATGTCAATGATATACTGGCCATTGGTGCAGAGCCGGTAGCTTTTGTAGACTACCTGGCACTTGAATCTCATGATGAATCTTTCGCAGCTCAGATAGGAGAGGGATTAAGAAGAGGTGCTGAGTTATCCCGCATGTCAATAATAGGCGGTGAGACCGCTACTCTCCCGGATATTATAAAAGGCTTTGATCTTGCAGGCACTTGCCTTGGGATGGTGAAAAAAGATAAGATCATCACTGGTGAAAAAGTGCAGATAGGTGATGTGCTTGTAGGCATACCCAGCAGTGGAGTGCACAGCAACGGTTATTCTCTGGTGCGCAAGATAGTTGAAGGGTCTGGGCATTCTTATAACGATCCATTCCCATACAACAGTTCTACTACCATTGGCGAAGAGTTGCTCATTCCCACTAGGATATATATGGAAATACTTGATGTGATCGGACAATGTGACGTACATGGTCTGGCCCACATCACAGGAAGTGGCCTCTTAAAGCTTCAAAGGGTCACTAAGCTTGGGTTTGATATTTCCGACCCTATTGAACCAAACGATATTTTTAAGTTCTTGCAGACAGAAGGTAATGTGGACGAACTTGAGATGTACAGGACGTTCAATATGGGAATGGGATTTGTAATAATACTGCCCGAAAAAGATGCTGCAAAAGCTGTTGAGCTTACAGGCGGGAAGATCGTAGGCAGTATAGTAGGATCAGGTATAAGGGTTAAGGGCATCACAATAATTTGAGGGGGGGTTAACATGTCCAGATCATCATGCACAAAAGATATGCCTTATGAGATATTGACTAGTGGGGTTACTCTTGCACAAAGTGAGAAGTACATAAAGGACAACTCTGATAGGATATTTCATGTACCCGGGGGTTATAGCATAAAGGGTATGAAACTTATTGGTTCTGATAAGATCCCTGTAGGTGTAAAAGGTAATGATCTGATATTCCAGTTCATAAAACCCTGTTTTGGATTATTCGTACTCAAGATGACCGATGTTCAGGAAGAAATAGAAAAGCTGCAAAAAGAGTTCTTATAAAATCAGATCTTACAGCTTGAAGACATAGCCACTATAGTTTGCAGAAAATCTTTAGAAGGAAACTCATGTATGGAACAGGCTATGACCTTGCCCTTACCTATATCTTTTACGATCATCAATGACCTACCTTTTGGATCCTTTAACACAACCTTTGCATCTGTTTCAAGGAAATAACCGTCATATTCAACGTCAGCTACATGCTTATCAATGATGCATAGATCTTCATGTGCTTCCATCCTCTGCACTGTGCCAAAACCCTGTTCCTGCACATATTTCAGTTCAAAGGGCAACCATTCATAATCATATTCCGGTAACATCGGTCCAAATGTGACCACAGTACCTCCTTTTTTGAGAAAGTTTTCGATCTTGTTCTTGTTCCTTACAATGCCCTTTAGAGTGGAAGTGTATGCAGGGTTGGCAAAACCTGTGGGAAGAACAAGACATCTGCACGAAGGCAAAAAAGGTGTGCCGATGGATTCAACTGGTACTCGCTGGCATTTGATATTATACTCTATAAACAGTTTCTCAAATAACAGGGGTGTTTCCCAGAGAAGCATTACATCTGTCATGGGAACAGCATTAGTACACCCTCATATTAATCTTTCTGAGTAGCTGGTTACATTTAAATAGAAGTACATGAAACCTTCATATAAGGAGGCATATTGGAGAATATCTCCTTGCATGTGAACGGGGAGGGAGCGGGGCCACCCAATTTGCACCCGGTTAGTTTTTAGCGATTTGTGAAACATCAAATATCATAGTGGAGATGCATGAAATGACCGGCTACAGGCAGATCCAGTGTATCGACAAAGCGGGCTTTGGTATAGAGGCCTTTAGAATGTTCATACCTGATGACTGGACGTGTTATGGCGGGATCACATGGGTTAACGATATGCATATGCCTGCATACATTAACTTTGCAGTGACCAGCCCTGATGGCCTTAAAGCGTTTGAAGGTTTTCCCATCCTGAAGTTCACGTGGTCGAACAACCCTATGACAGTTATGAACCAGCAGTTCTGGCAGAGCCAGAGTACAAAAGTTGCTGCACCCATGCAGCCGGAAGAAGCTCTTCTCAAATACATAATAGCTCCTTTCAGGCAAAAGATGCAACCTTACAGGATAGTTCTTAGAAGTGCGGTGCATCCTGACGATCCAATGGTTGCAGATTCTTCGGCTCCTCGTATGCCAGCAGCCAACGTGAGGTTTGGAAAAGTACGGATAGCCTATGAAGTTGAAAAAAATACTATTGAAGAGGAATTCTATGCCGGGGTCTTATATGAACAGGTGCCAGTGATGACTGGAGATTTCATCCTTTGGCAGATGCAGACTGGTTCTATCCGTGCACCTGAAGGACATCTTGAAGAGAATCTTCCCCTTTTCAGAACGATGAAGGCTTCTCTGCGGCCAAATGAGATATGGGTCCGGCAGTTAACAGACCTGATAACAGGGTCGTATCAGCAGCAGACAGCAAATATCCGGCAGATAGGCATCTTTTCCAGGCAATACAGCCAGATGCAGGACCATTTAAGAGAACAGAGAATGCGT
>JAHFZE010000202.1 GCA_020854785.1 Methanomethylovorans sp. | reverse complement strand
TCCTAGCCTTTAATACCTTTTAGTAAATATAATAATGCTTAATGCGTCTTTGGAGCACTACAACTCTCTAACTCTCACCCCCCAATGAAAAGTTACAGATTTCACATATCCTATAAAACTAATACCTTGAAAACTATTATGAATAAGATTGACAGTATAAAAACGATCATGATATGTAACAGTTCTGTAGAATAAGGCAAATATACGGATAAAAATCTTTTACTCTACTATTTTATTACAATCCGATAATCATACAAGTGTTATTTATTAAATATTCGGTTTATGCAAGAAATATTTTGAATATTTTTAAGTGAACAGACAATTGCGGATCTCGGAAATGTTGTTCACTATACTTCTCGTTGCCTCGGGTTTATTCATGGTATAAATATGGATCCCGTCTATCCCCCAGGCCAAAAGATCGATCATCTGCTCTGTTGCGTAAGCGATACCGGCTTCTTTCAGGGCTTCTGAGCTGTGCTCGTAACGCTCCATGATGCGCAGAAACTTTTTAGGCATGGTTGCCCGGGTCAGCGAAGTGATGTGGCGGATCTGTTTTGTATTCAAGACAGGCATGATCCCGGCCGAAACAGGTAGCTTCGGCAGGTTATAATGCTCGTATAGCTCCATGAAGCGATAAAATTTTTCATTGTCGAAAAATAATTGGGTGATCAAAAAGTCCAGCCCGGCCTCTATCTTGGCCCGAAGGTTCAGAATGTCCTGCTCCAGGGAGGGACATTCGGGGTGACCTTCAGGATAGCAGGCTCCACCAATAGAAAAGTTCCCTCTTTGACGGATATGCTCTATAAGGTTTGCGGCAAAGCTAAAGCCTGGCGAAACATTCGAACGGCGATCCCCGTCCTGGGGGAAGTCGCCTCTTAAAGCCAGGATGTTCTTTACCCCGCCGGCCTGCAGCTCATCAAGTATATTGTCTATCTCTTGCATGTCCGAAGTGATACAGGTTAAATGAGCCAGCGGTTCGATCTCATATTTTTCCTTTAGCAGACGAGCGATCTCCAATGTGCGATTGGTTGTGGAACCGCCGGCTCCGTAGGTGACGCTTATAAAATCGGGCTTCATTCCGCGGAGGCCCTCGAGCGTGTCATAAATCGTCTCAACAGGGCTATCCTTTTTTGGCGGGAAGACCTCAAAGGAAATGACCGGCTTTTTGGCGGCGAAAATATCCTTGATCAACAAAAACAACACCTCTGCTTAACTAAAATAATATTGCAAATTAATATTTTCGGATATAAACCTAATTTTAATATTATTTCTAATATCTGTACACATATATTGCAGATAATGCTTATCAGATATTTTAAAAACCGATAAAAACCGGACACAATAAAAAGCGCACCTTCCGCCGCGGCATAAGCCGGAGTTGTCAGTGCACTTGTGCGATCAGCTCGTTCCCTGAGGCTTGCGCAGATCAGTTATATTTTCGGCCCGGATCTTTATATCGCGGGCTAATTCGATGTAACCGCTGTTTTCAGGCTCGCGTACAAACTCCTCCAGGTCACCGGACAAATGTTTCATATACGGATCACGTACGTCGGAACGTCCCAGAAGATAGTCGGCAGAAACGCCGAAATAGCCGGCGAGTTCATTGAGCCGGGCAAAAGAAGGTTCCCGCTTGTTTATCACGTAGCCGCTGAAGGTCACGGGGTTGATCCCCAAATCAGCGGCGATTTTGCGCTGTTCAAGGCCGCGCTCCTTGATCAGAGACCGCAGCCGGCTGCCAAACATTTTGCCGTCTTCCATTAGCATGCTCCTCGTCCGGACGATTTAAACCAGCCCAAAATCATTATAAACAATAAACATTCATAGTGTCAAACGCCATAAAACAGGATAATAAGCGAATAGGATATTAAAGAATAAAAATAGGAGTTAAAAACCCTTGACAAAATGCGTAAAGGATAATATTATTTAACAAGATGGAAACAAATAACAAAAATACTAAATAAAGGTGACAAAATACACTATATTTCGACTAAATATACTAAAATATCTGTTTATTCGAGGTTAGCCGACCTTCACTGAGGCCTGATCAATTTTAAGGGGTAAAATAATATGTCCATCTTGCAGTATATTGATTTTTATAATCACAATCAGCTTGTATCGATCATTGATATGACCCTGGGCATAATCTACCTGGGGGTGCTGGTGTTCTGCGCCATAACCATGATAAATTTTCAGAAGAATAACAAATAAAACACCCTGAGCAAAACAGAGGCAAAATTTTAAAGCAAAACGTGAAGACAAAGGGAAAGCTTTTGACGCTGCCGGATCAGGCCTATATAATTAAGGAAGAACAGCGGCTGCAAAAGGAGCTTGACTATGAAAAGAGACGGACACACCCACTCGCATTTTTGTAACCATGCTTCGGGAGAAGAGACCGAGGCCCTTATACAAAGAGCGATCCAGCTTGGATTTACCATGTATTCCATTACCGAACACATGCCTCTGCCTGAGAGTTGGCTTGCCAGATCCCCTTACACGGAGGAATGGAAGGAATCTTTGCGGATAAGGGGGAATGATTTCGACGCATATATTCGCGAAATGCAGAAACTTAAGCATAAATATGCGGACAGGATCCAGATACTGGTCGGCAGTGAGATCGATTATCTTCCTGATCAGCTCGATTACACACGGGCGGTGCTCAGGGAATATGGTCCATATTTCGAAGATTCGCTTTTGTCTGTACATCACTTGCAGGGCAAGGATGGCTGGCGGGCAGTCGATCATGATCCCGAAGATTTTCAGGATGGACTGATCGACTTTTATGGCAGCTA
>JAHFZE010000246.1 GCA_020854785.1 Methanomethylovorans sp. | reverse complement strand
ACATCGATCTGCTTGGGTGTGAGTGCATAGCCCTCACCGAGGTCAAGGGACTGACCGACCCTCAGAGTGTACTTGGTATCACTGTCAAGCAGAAGCTTGGACAGAACATCTGGCTGGCCGTTCACTGGCACATATTCCTCTGCAAGGAAGCCCATCTTTGGATAAGTTCCATCCCAGGAATCATACTCATATCCTACTTCCTGGATAGTTGTCCTGTATCTAAGGGCATTATCTGCGATGGTCCTGGTACCGGTGACTGTAACGTCCATTTCTTCAGATGAGATGTTTGCATCGATATCATAGTAGAAGCCTGCGAATGAGCTTGCATCCCAGCTGGAACTTCCGGCTGCAACGGAACCTCTTACTGGGTAAGTACCTGGTTCAGTGATCTCCTTGAAGAAGTAGAACCTGACATCGCTGGAGTCAGCGACCTTGATCTTAACATCGCCTGCAAAGGCTATAACCTTGTTCCTGCTAAGAGAAAGTGCACCGTCGTTCTTGAGTTCAAGGAAATCGTCGCCGATCGTGGTGACCTCAAGTTCGCCGAAAGTATCATCGCTCTCAATTACCATTGGTTCGTTGGATATGAGCCACAGACCCTCGACAACTGCAAGGCTGTCTACCTGACCCTGGAACACTTCCTTGACATGGGCTCTCATGATGACTACATCATCTTCGCCGCCTACATCATCCTCTTCGTATTCCCAGGTGCTGTTCTCAACATCTGTGTTAGTTACTGTAAGGACCTGGTCATCAAGGTATGCGCCGTCCTTGGTCAGCTCGAGCCAGACCTTGTTACCGTCTACATCGATCTGCTTGGGTGTGAGTGCATAGCCCTCAGCGAGTTCAAGGGACTGACCGACCCTCAGAGTGTACTTGTCGTCGCTGTCAAGCAGGAGCTTGGACAGAACGTCTGGCTGGCCGTTAACTGCCACATATTCCTGTGCAAGGAAACCCATCTTGGGGTACTCGCCTGCCCAGTCATCGTATGCGTAGCCGACTTCCTGGATTTCAGTTCTGTATGTGAGTCCATTGTCCCTGATGGTCCTTGGATTGTCAACTGAGGTAATCCTCAGGCTCTCGGAACCAATGTCGTCGTCGATATCATAATAGAATCCTGCGAATTCGGTATAGTCGAAATCCACAGTGATTGCGCTTAAAGTAGCACCACTGAACACCGGGCTTCTGACCTCCACGGTGTTTACAGAAGTTGCTGCACTTGCGGCTGAAACGAATACCGCCATCAGCATAAGTGCAGCAATTATTACTGCTGCGAATTTACTCATTATTTTCCTCCGTTAGTTTATATATGTGTAAGAGTGAGGATAATTGGATCAGAACGCTTTTGCGCCCTCAGACCTTCATCAGGAGAACAGTAGAGTTCGCCCATTGACGAAGTTCTCATCATCACCCTCTTAATCCCGTCATATTGGATTACAAGAGCCTATTAAATAATTTCCCTTTTAAATCTTTTGTGGTCTCAAATGGATTATTATCCACTTAGAAATGATAAGTATCGATGTATTTAACGGGAAATGTCGAACTACAGTATATTGACCTTCTGGAAGAACGACACGCAAAAAAGTGCATTTAACAGATTGTCGAATAGATCAAAGTACTATTTTGCTGGATATTCTGTCATCATTATCATTATTACCTCAATACATTTATATCTTCTCAGATATATTATAAACACTAAAGATTAAGTAGAAAACGAGGCGAAACACAAGATGTTTGATGGCGCTATATCTGAAGAGATAAAAATGGAAGAAGGTCCGAACAGAGTGCGGACTGGCATACCCGGATTTGATGAACTCTGTGGAGGGGGACTCATAAGGGACAGGACATATCTGGTTTCGGGTACATCTGGAGCAGGAAAGACAAATTTCTCCATCCAGTTCATCTATAACGGTATCACGAAATATGGTGAGAACGGTATTATAGTTGCAACAGAGGAAAGACCTGAGCAGATACGTGAGAACGTACTGAAGTTTGGATGGAACCTTGAGGAACTAGAGGATGAGAACAAGCTTGCTATAATTGATGCTTGTTCCACAAAGATCGGCATACCCTCGCAGGAGAAATATGTGGATATCCGGCCTTTTGATATTCGTTCCCTCATGGACCAGATAATTACTACCCAGGAAGAGATCAATGCCCAAAGGGCTCTTGTAGATTCCACGACATCTATAAGTTTCTACCTGCAGGATCAGGCAAAGATCCGTGTGGAACTGCTAAAGCTCAGCACCACCCTTGAAGTGATCGGACTTACTTCCATGCTAACCTGTGAGGTAATAGATGAATCAAGTCCCTCAAGGTTCGGAGTTGAAAATTTCGTTACTGATGGAACTATCGTGCTATATTATAAGAGACATGAGAATGTACGCATGCGTAGTCTGGAAATATATAAGATGCGTGGATCCGACCATAGCAAAAAGATCCATCCCTATGAGATCACGCCTGGAGGTTTTGTAATCCACCCGCATGAAGAAGTCTATTCAATGTTCTGATATCAAAGGTCAGGATAAGTCTCTTCGTTACCGCACTCAACACACTTGTAGATCACCAGTTGCCTTCCGAAATTGTCCTGCCTTTTAATGGCAGGATACCTCCACCGATTCATCTTCCCTTCACATACTGGGCATCTGTAAAGCATTATATCACCTGATGTCATATACAGACATCAAGTTGATATAATAAAAGTATTTATATATATTTTTAACCGATGCACGCACATGAAATGCGGATCTACACAAGATCCAACTGCAAAACTTCACCTGCCTGCACCGCATGCTCAGTAACGTTGATCTCCCTAGGAGACCTGCTCTTATCGCCAATAATGGTGTACGGCAAGATCGCATGAGTTGAAGAATTACTTCCCTGAGTAGCGTAAGCCAGAACAAGGTTGTAAGTACCGCCTTCATCCGCAACCGCCGAATTATAGTAATCGAATT
>JAHFZE010000172.1 GCA_020854785.1 Methanomethylovorans sp. | reverse complement strand
GTTCCTGAAAACAGGTTTCATTGTATCCATATCCAGATGACCATTGAATACCTGCAACACAGAACGCATGCGCATGGCTGCGACCCGCATGTCATGCAACTCTTCTATATCCTTGCCCAGCATTGTGCCACGTTCATGTTTGATCATTCTCCCGAAATGGAATTTCAGGATCTTGTGGGCAGCTTCTCTCATGTGGTCATCTTTTTTTATGTCAGTTCTTTTCATTGAAAGGAAGCTTTTATCATTTGTTGCAGCAGTGGCACCCTTTGTAGCAACTTCAGTGGTTATTTCAAAAGTGTCTGTAGTCCCGTTTGTCTCTATTGTCTCACTTGTTTCTGTGTCAAGGTCAATCATTGTTTCAGGGAAAATAGTTTCCGGGATATTCCCGGAAGATGACCCGGTTTCACAGGTTTTTGCTTTTTCGTTGCCATCCTGGATCATATCATTGTCGATCACATATATTCCATTTTCATTATCAGTAGAGTTCCACCTTGAAAAAACATCTTCAGGATATAATATTCGGGAAACCATCATACTGCTTAGGGCCGCTACCAATTGGCTATCAACTGGATACATAGTGTTCTCAGCATCAATATCCTCAAGCTCAGGTCCGCTTTTTGCAGGAACCGATATATTTCCGGATTGTTGCAGCATGATATTGAATAATAACAGAAGGACACCTGCTGTATAAGCAAGTATTACATATGCCACTTTAGGATATAACCAGTCTTCAGGGTAAAGAATAATAAAACTAAATACACCGGACATTGATAGTAAGGAGCCGAGTACTAAAAAGAAACCGGAGCTACTTTTCCAGGGAAATGTCGTGTTGAGACCCAGCAGGATAAGTATTATCCCGGATCCTGCAAGCCCCAGCGATACAAGGATTTGTCCGGGTTCAGAAAATCGATTGATGTTCTCAAATATTGCGTATATGATCGCAGATGCAATTAAGATCAAACCCGTAATGATCAAGAAGATCGCGGGCTTTTTTGAATTACTATCTTTCCCCTCTCTATCCATACGTATCCCTATGTTTCCTGATAATTAAAGTTTTTTGTATGAATAAAAATGCCTTCAATTGATGCCTGTGCAGGCTGTCAAGGTTAAAAACGTCTTAATTCTTTAATAGTACCTTGTATTATCTTTTTTTGCCTTTCAAGCAGTTTCAATTCTCCTTTCAACATGCGGCTTTTGGGAGCAGGTCCTTTGTGCTTTTTCATTTTCTTCCGGAAAGACCTTATGTTAGTTTCCACATCCAGTTCCACTTTTTCCTTATCCTTCAGTACAGCATGCACAGGGCAGACTTTTACACATTTGCCACAGTAGATACACATGTGGTCATCAATAACTGCTTTACCTTTGGACATGGAGATGGCATCTGCCGGACATCTCTTAACACACTTCTTACAAGCAATGCATTCCTTCTTCAATATCCAAGGCATATAACACCTCTTACTTAATGTAGTATATTAAGAGAGGCAAAAAAGTTATATAAAGATGCTCACACACTTATCTTTTTAGGCAATGAGGGGGTGAGGAACATAAAACCTAACATCGATGCAACCGAGTTTGGGAGCATAACCGTTGAAGGTGTGACCTTCGAGAAGGATATCATTATAAGGCTTGATGGTAATGTCAGGAAACGTAAGAAAAAGCTATCCAGGAAAGTCTATGGCACATCTCATATAATATCCCAGAAGGAAGCAAAACATGTTTTTGATAAAGGTGCTGAAAAGCTCATCATAGGTTCCGGGCAGGAAGGTATGGTAAAACTTTCAGAACAGGCCAGTGACTACTTCAGCAAAAAGGGATGTGAAGTGGAACTTATACCAACCCCGGAGGCCATAAAGAAATGGAACGAAGCCAAAGGGAAGGTAATCGGGCTTTTTCATTTGACTTGTTGAGAGGATCTTGGCTGTATAGATACATGCATATTATGTTCGAACCATTGGGTCCATACGTAACGAGAATGTTTTTCTTTCTCCGTGAATTTTTAAAGGACTTTCGAATAAGGACGGAAGTTTTCGGAAACTATTTATGATTTACAAAGGAAAAATATTTAAAAATAAATAATATACATATATATAGCTTCACCACTAACTATTAAAATCCTGTAGGAGCAAAACAGAAGGAAGATCATGTCGGTTATAGACCAATTAGGATTGGACCCTTTTCTCCTGGATTTCTTTCAAAAGATAGGAATCTCTCTTCTTATAGGCATACTCATTGGTCTTGAACGTGAACACTGGAGAAAGGACAAAAAGATATATGCAGGCGTCAGGACATTCAGTATTACTTGTCTTACAGGTACGCTTGCTACATTCATCCAGCCTTTAGTTTCTTTTGACATACTTTTCGTTACAACTGTTTTCATGGCCCTGGCCTGTCTGCTGATCGTCTACGCTGTGAACGTAGTATATGGACGTTCGGGGCTTACCAGTTCAGTCGCACTGTTCTTCACCTATCTTTTGGGCATACTGGTAGCCAAAGGTATGTTCCTTGTTCCCATCGTCTTTGCTGTTGTGCTGACGTTCGTTCTTATCGAGAAGAGACCATTACATGCCTTTGCAGAAAGCCTTTCTGAAAAGGAGATAGCCAGTGCATTGAAATTCCTGGCAGTTATCTTTGTCCTGTATCCTCTTGTACCAGAAGAACCCATTTATGATATCATTGATCTCAAATCTGCTCTGCTCATCGTTGTGCTGGTCTCATTTATCAGTTTCATAAGCTATCTTTCCCTTAGAAGACTTGGATCAAGTGCAGGTATAGCTTATTCTGGACTTTTTGGAGGTTTCATCAGCAGTGAAGCTACTGTTGTGGCATTGGCAAATCTGTCTCTCAAAAAACCAAATCTTGTAGAGAACATCTATACAGGCTCTTTATTGGCGGTCATCTCTATGATTATCAGTAATGTGCTTATAGCGATCATAGTTGACAATAGTGGTGCTACTGCCCTTCTAATGTTGCCTCCTTATATTTTCATGGCCCTTGTAACT
>JAHFZE010000304.1 GCA_020854785.1 Methanomethylovorans sp. | reverse complement strand
CCAAATGAGATATGGGTCCGGCAGTTAACAGACCTGATAACAGGGTCGTATCAGCAGCAGACAGCAAATATCCGGCAGATAGGCATCTTTTCCAGGCAATACAGCCAGATGCAGGACCATTTAAGAGAACAGAGAATGCGTAGCTGGGAAGAGTCGAACAGACGTTTCGAGGCTGACAGGGCAGCATATAATGCACAGGTTGATAAAGAGAGTCCTTCTGAAAGGTTCAGCCGCGAAGCCATACTTGGTCTTGAAAGACGCTGGGACCCTTATGAAGAAAAAGAGATCGATGTAGAGGGCGGACATGTGGATGTATGGACAAATGCTCTTGGGGACAAGATACTCTCTGACAGCTACAATTACAATCCTAATGAACACCTGATGGGCAACTGGAAGAGAATGAATCCATTTTAGGATGTAGTTGATCGAAAAGATCAATAAAAAAGAATGGAAACTGGTATGATCATACCAGTTTGAATATGGGGTGGTTCGGGTCCTTGACCTCAAGACCAAGTTCCTTTGCAGTTTCGGCCAGCATGATATCCACCATGGCTGTTGCAGGGAACACTTTATCAGTGTTCTCGATAGGACCAAAAAGCTGGAAGTTTGAACCGAGCACCTGCGGCACAAGGTTTGTACCTATGTCTGCTGGCATGTAGATAGCCTGTTTCTCTTCCTTTGTCTCGAACTTCTTTTTATAGTTCTTCATCCAGTCCCATGCAGATGCCATGTTGTGGTATCCGCCGCCCACAGGCAGTCCAAGGTGCCCCTTGATCGCTACGACTGCTCTCATGGATGCACCAGAACCAGCTCCCAGTGGTGTTGCTGCCACATCGATCAATGGTTTTGTGATACCACATTCCTTAGCTATCTCAAGCATTCCCTTTGACTGCCCTGTACCACCGGTCTCAAGGATCTCGAGCTTACCTTTTACACTTGGGTCTGTTGCATTGAATGCAAGGACAATAGAACAGGTGATGTCACTTTCCCTGACAGCTTCGATCTCGTCAGGGTGGATACTGGCATTGATAGAGTTGTAGATCGCCCTGTCAGCTACACCAATCTCTGTCACGTGCTTCGCGGCTGCCGCACGAACATCGCCTGCTGAGGAGTCGATTAGGAAAGGCGTCTTATCATCGAGCTCAACGAACCAGTCAATGTACTTTCTGATAGCTTCAGGGGTCTCTCCTACGATCTGGTTGACGTAGGGGTTACCTGTGGTCGCACCCATCTCCTGAATGTTATGCCACAGATTTTCTGCAGCTGCCTTGTCGAATATACCTTTATCTTCATCAGACACGATCTTGTGTCTTGCATAGAACATCGTACCTACAAGTACTGTTGGGTATTCTCCGGGCTGGCCACCGAACTTGACGCTGCCTACCTCGTATACCTCTTGCTTTTTATCAAATCTGAACATTTGTACACCTCTTTATCCAAATAACCACGGTTTTATTGACAGGTAAACAAGGAATATTAGTATTCCGGCAACGGCTCCATACAGTATTCCAATGTCCCTTCCAACCTTCTTTCCTATCCTCTGTGCGACTTCACTGTGAACGAACTCTATTTTCTCGTCGATCTTGTTAAGTTTCGCCAGCACTTCAGCGAAATCCGCAGGGTCTGTGACCACGCTTGGTATTCTATCGCTTCTGTCGGTCATTAGTAAATCACCTGCCAGATGATCAATGGAAGAACTACTGTCATAAGGATGGCGAATATAAAACCAGCAGCAAAACCAATTATTCCTGCTGCGCTCACACCGGAATCAAGCTTCTGGTTCCTTGCAATGAGCTGGGCACGGGCCCTTATATCCGCTACAACATTATCTATAGGTCCCATCTGAGGTGAGATGACCATAGGGACACCTTTTTCATATTCCAACTGTTCAGCCATTTTAGTTACCTCCCAGCAGCAGACCCAGTATTGTCAGAGTAATGCCCAGGCCGATCATTATACCTTCTACCTTACCGGCATGAACACCTGCGTGGAACTTGTTGAGGTTACCGATACCCATCATCTCTTTGTTGATATTGAGTATACGGCTCCTTACAGTAGCCATCTCTGCAGCCATTGGCTTCAGGCCACCTGCCTCTTCCTTCTCTTCTTCGCCTCCCTCTCCTATCTTCAGGAGCATGGGCTCTGCATCATAGGCTCCAGGGTCCTTTGCAGCATACTCTTTGATCTTTGCTACTATTGCACTGACATCCTCTGTTCCTATGAAGTTGACACATTCGATCTGTTTCTGGAACCTCTCTATGGCTTCTGCCGTAAGGTTCTCTATATAGGGAATAGCGCCTATGGCCCCGACAATCCTGTTATCCTTGACACCGTTCTGGTGCATCTTCAGCATTGCATCACCGGTAACGTGTCCTTTGACCTCTGAACCGGTTACAATGAGATATCTTATGTTGGGATTGGAGATTATGTGTACAACTACCTTCTCTATACCGAGGTTCTCTGTTTTACAGGGACCAGTGATACAGGCTCCTGCATCAAGTTGAGGGCCACCGGGAAGGTGTGAACCCAGGGTGATGACAGCAACACAGTTCTTTACATCTCCTACTTCATATTCACCTTTAAGTACGGGCCACTGTGGTGCTGGTTCTCTTTTATCTACCATCTCACATCACTCCCATAGTTCTTAGCACATACATTACGATGAGCAGCAGACCTGCGACTCCAAGACCTACGACTATTCCGTAGAACGAATTACCATATATACCGGCAATGTAGGATGTGTTCTCACGGCCGGGGAATGCGTTCATAAGTGGTCTGTCAGGTGCAAGGGAGTTCACCAGATCATCCGCTATCTTGTCAAGCTCATCAAGCTTTGCCAATATAGGGTCCATTGAATACTGAATTATATCAGGACGCTCTTCTGCAAGTAAAGAGGTCAATGGATCAAGCACCAGATGCGCTTCAGGTGCAACATGTATCATGCTCATTCTAACTCCTCCTCAGATGGCAACAATCCAGTACCAACCACTTTAAAGGCATCTCTCTTGACACGTGCATAGAATCCTGTGAATCCTAAGTACCAGAGGAATATACCTATAAGGATAGTAACCAGACCAACTGATGCATTTTGTGCAGATAATGCTACTATACCTGCTATGATCATTGCTATAGAGCCTTTTTCAAATGCAGTATATAGAGTACGGTCCTGCTTCTCATCCGGACCGAGATTTGCATTGAACGGGTGAAGAAGAGCCATACCTCCTGCAATGAAGATCACTGCAATATAGCCTGTGGTGATGACCTCTGTAAGCACGATATCGAACAGGAATGTGCCTGACATTGCAACAGCAAGACCAATGATCACTATGGTACCTGATGCAGCTATCTCTGTCATTGACTGTTCCATTACAGGGATGTTCATATTCAGCACCTTGTTAGCAAAGATACCGATAACTAAACCGATTATTGATGCCACTACGACAGCTATCACAGGCCCGGCGATTTCCATATCTATTCCTTTACCTACTGCAAGGCCGAACATTGCTGCAACGACACCCATACCCAGGGCCAACATACCTATAGAAGGTACACCGGTACCAAGACCATAGCTTGCCACTCTTCTAACGGCTGCAGCGCCCCATATAGTAGCGCATATTGCACCGAGAGCACCCATAAAAGAGAAAACTCCGCCTGCTACATTGCCCAGGAAATATGCTGCGTATATGCCTACAAGGCCTCCGACTATTCCGAAAGCTATTAGCTGACTCTGTGGGATAGCTGCATGGGCTTCCCCGCTTCCTCCTGCTGACATCTTACATACCTCCTAAGGTGACCACTGCCAGAACAGCACAGAGAAGAGTAACAACAAGTGAAGTGAGGGCTGCCTTTGGCCATTTCTTGAACTTCGGGTCGTGGAAACCTTCAATGGTTCCTCCAATGTTGTATGAAGGAATAACCGCGTTCATGAAGAATATGCCAACTGCGAAAATACTGGCAAGACCCACCAGTTCATGACCGGTCGTACTCATGATATCCTTAACTGTCAATCCAGCAGCAACTTCTCCCATCTTCAGCAGTGCATAGTAAACAAGACCACCGCCAAGTCCTCCAAGCCCGGCTCCAATCACACCGCTTACGAACGAAACGGTTGGGATTGCATGACCTTCAGTACCCTGAGAGATGTAAAGGTCCTGCCTGTCCTTGGTGATGGGGTCATATTTTACTTTTGCTGATGCAGGAGGACAACCAACACCATATACGTAGACCCATTGACCTACCAGCATGGTTACAGATATCATTATCATACCACCCAATGTACCCGAGGCCAGCACCAATCCCATATTATCAGTGACGCCCATCATTGCACCTGCCGTGACCAGGCCTGTAAGACCTGCTCCGGCAGCCAATTGAACAGTACCTGTTCCAACACCACATGCCTGGGCCATTGCTGCTGGAGCACCACCGACAGGCACAAAGTGGACACCAACAGATATAAGGACACCTCCAAGGGTGATAAGCAACATATACATTATGTTCTCTGCGATCAATCCTGCTATGTCGATCATGCTGCTTCCTCTTTATCTTCTTTATAGGGTCCGAATGCTTTCCTTGCCTTGATTTCGACCTTTCTGTTATATATGATCATAATAAAGACCATGAGAGCTCCTGCAAGAACAGACTCCCATCCTGCGGTGAGGCTTTTTGCCGGATCGAAAACAGTAGTGATCCATCCACTAAGGAAGACGGTCATACCGAAGGCAATACCAGTCACAGGCCCTCCGAACTTGGCACAGAACCAGGAGTTGTCCATGCTGCTCCTGAGCCCGGATTCTGCCTTCCTTACGATCTTACCTGAGTTTGCGGTGTTAAGACCGGAACCGAACTCCTCGTCCTGGAACTCACGCTCTGCGCCATAGTGCACATCACCTGTGGATGAGCCGATAGCACCAACGGTGATACCCCATATGAATGCCAATAGCGGAAGAGGGAAAGGATGAGCAAAAACAGTTACCATGATATAAGATACTACAAGAACACAGAACGTTGTTATGAACGAATATCCCATTATTGCCGGCGTGTGCGAACGAAGCACATCAAGATACACCATCTGCTTGAAACGTTTCTGACTGGAACATCTTCCCATATATGAAGTTGTTGCGTATGTTCCATGTACCATGGCGGCGACCAGTGATCCGATGGTCAGTGCAAGCACTGCGGAAACATTGAAGTTCAACATGACATAAGCTATAGTTCCACCGATGGAACACATGAGAGCGTTCGATGGTGGTTCTCCAGAAACGGCTTTATTATAGATCCTGTGTGGGTAAGACATCTGGGGCGCAAGTTGCACTTGAGAGTTAGGGTTACTCTGAGATCCGATATCGGATTCCAGGTCTTCGGATGCACCTGCTATTGTAGCAGCAGCACCCATAAGTGCTAACGCGCCCATGCCTATGAGCGGGTCCATATATTTTCCTCCTACAT
>JAHFZE010000189.1 GCA_020854785.1 Methanomethylovorans sp. | reverse complement strand
TTAAAACTAGTACATCCAGATGATGTTCATATCCTCGAAAGCTTATCGAAGGCAGATCTCAATGATAGAACAACTGTAGTCCTCCGCTGGATAAGAAAAGACGGTCAAATTATTTGGACCGAACAAAAGAATTTCTTTGTTTATGATGAAAATGGAAATCTGGTTGCCCTGGAAGGTATAGCCAGGGACATCACTGGGCGTAAAAGGACTGAGATCTATCACGAGATGGGAACTGAGGTTCTGCGTATTCTCAATGAGCCAGGAGATCGACATGATTCGATGCGGAATGTTATCTCCACTTTGAAGAGATTTACTGGAGTAGATGCTGTAGGCATTCGTCTGAAAGATGGGGATGATTATCCATATATTGCAAGTGAGGGATTCACTACGGATTTTCTGGAGTTGGAAAACTCACTGGTCTTACGTGATAAAGAAGGAGGCCTCTGCCGAGACTGTAAAGGCAATGTTAAATTGGAATGTACATGTGGACTCGTTATTTCCGGCTGTACCGATCCCTGTGACCCCCTTTTCACAAGGGGTGGAAGCTGCTGGACCAATGATTCTTCCCCACTTCTTGAGATCCCGCAGGAACAGGACATTCGGTTGCATCCACGCAACCAATGTATCCATCAAGGATATGCCTCCGTGGCACTTGTACCCATTCGAATGAAAAATGAGATAGTGGGTCTGATCCACTTTAGTGACAAAAGGATAGGGTGTTTTTCTTCAGATTCTATCGAGCAGCTTGAAACTATTGCATCGCATATCGGAGAAGCTTTAATGCGCCGCCTTGCTGAAAATGAGCTGATCCAAAGTCAGGAAAAATATCGTTTACTTTCAGACGTATCTTTTGAGGGCATTGTGATACATGAAAATGGTGTAGCCCTTGAAATCAATGAAGCACTGATCTGCATAACTGGGTATTCGCGTGATGAATTGTTAGGGAAGAATGTAGTACCACTCATTATCCATCCTGAAGATCATGGTACGATCGAACAGAAGATGACTGAAAAAACCACAAAACCATATGAGGTGCGTTGTGTAAGAAAAGACGGGTCAATAATATCTGTTGAAGTAGAAAGTTTGAATTATACACATAATGGAAGACATTTGCGTGTTTCAGCATTGCGCGACATAACTGAACGAAAGAAGAATGAAGAAGCTCTGGAGATCAGCAATTTATATAATCAATCTTTGATCGCAGCTATTCCTGACCTGATATTCGTGCTGGATGAAAGAGGAGTATTTATTGATCACAAAGCAGCAGATGATAAAGACCTGGCAATGCCAAAAGAATTGTTTTTGAACAAGAATATATTTGATGTGTTACAAAAAGAGCTGGCTTTCAAGGTTAAAAAAGGTATCGAAGAAGTTCTAAATGGGCGATCTGCAAAAACAATTGAATATCAGATCCCTATTGAAGGTGAAATCAAGTATTTTGAATGCAAACTGGCCTCTTTTGGAAAAAATAAAGTTATTTCAGTGGTTCGAGACATCACCGATCGTAAAAAAGCCGAGCAGAAAATTGAAAATGAAAGATCTCTCTTAGAGGGCCTTCTTGATTCAATACCAGATATAATCTTTTTTAAGGACCTTAATGGAACATACCTGGGTTGTAATCCTGAGTGTTCACGCTTTATGGGCAGGGAAAGGAGCCAGATAATAGGCAAGACGGACTATGATATTTTCAGTAAGGAACTTGCTGAGTCTTTCCGAATGAATGACTCTATTATTCTGGAAGAAGGGAAAGCCAGGCACAATGAAGAATGGATCGAGTACCCGGATGGTAAACGGATCTTGGTTGATACGATCAAAGCACCCTTGAAAAACTCTAAGGGAGAGACCATCGGATTGGTAGGTGTAGGTCGTGATGTGACTTCTGACCGGCATGTGGAACAGATCATTAAGGAACTTAACCTTCTGAATCAATCAACCCTTGATTCTCTGGATGCTAATATTTGTGTACTGGATGAAACAGGCAATATCATTAAGACGAACAAATCATGGAAGGATTTTGCTATTGAGAATTCAGCTGACATTGAAAAAGTGAGAGAGGGGACAAATTACATCCAGGTTGCAAAAAATTCTGTTGGCAAGGATAGTGATCTGGGCCGGCAGTTTGCAAAGGGAATAGAAGATGTAATGATGGGGTCAAGTGAGGAATTTGACTTTGAATATCCATGTCACTCGCCAGAAGAAAATAGATGGTTCATAGGAAAAGTTCGTCCCTTTGAAGGCACAGAATCTTTTCCCCGCAAGGTCGTAATATCGCATATAAATATCACTGAACGTAAAATTGCTGAGGAGAAATTAAAAGAATATGCATCTAAGCTTCAAAGAAAAAATCTGGAACTGGACAATGCCCTTCTAAGAGCAGAGGATTCTACCAGAGCCAAGAGCGAGTTCCTGGCCAACATGTCTCATGAGATCCGCACACCTATGAACGGGGTGATAGGCATGACCAGTCTGCTTATGGACACTGAACTTAGTGAAGAGCAGCAACATTATGTTGAAACTATACAGACCAGCGGAGAGTTATTGATCAATCTTATAAATGACATATTGGATTTCTCCAAGATAGAAGCAGGCAAGTTAGAGCTGGAAGTCCTGGATTTTGATCTGAGCGATATGCTTGATGACTTTGCTTCAATGCTGGCTGCACGGGCTCACCATAAAGGGTTGGAGTTCATCTGCGCATATGAACCAGATGTTCCTGTCCATATCAGGGGTGATCCCAGTCGTTTACAGCAAATTTTGATGAATCTGACAGGCAATGCGATCAAGTTCACAGAGAAGGGTGAAATCGTTGTTCATGTAAGGCTTGGGTCTGAAACAGAATCTGAAGCTTTGTTACATTTTTCTGTCAAGGATACTGGAATTGGGATCCCTGAAGATAAAATCGCCCCCCTTTTTGATACTTTCTATCAGGTGGATGCATCCACGACACGAAAATATGGAGGTACAGGTCTTGGTCTTGCTATCTCCAAACAACTTGTTGAGATGATGGGTGGAGAGATAGGTGTGCTCAGTGAAGAAGGAGTAGGGTCCGAGTTCTGGTTCACGATCCCTTTTATTAAGCATTCAGGCGCAAAGTCCAAAAGCAGTTCATTGCCTGACATAAAGGATCTACGCATACTTGTAGTGGATGACAATGCAACAAATCGTGA
>JAHFZE010000119.1 GCA_020854785.1 Methanomethylovorans sp. | reverse complement strand
TGCACCGCATACTGGGCATGGGAACCGGGCAAAGCCACGTTCCTCTAAGTTAACGCCACATGAAGTACAGTTTATGACCTTGTTTACCATTCGATTTCTCCTTCAGTATTATATAGAGATAATTCACTAAGTTCATCAGCATAAGATGATTTGTGTACATAATCAGGATACGATTTAAATATTCCCCTTGATAAGAGTGCCTCTTACAGCTTTCTCCTCAAGAGCGGCAAGCACTCTTTCAGGGTACTTGCCATTGACCACCATGCAATCTCTGCTATCCTTCATAAGTAATTCCGGCAGCATCCTATCCACGCAGCTTTCTCTCATCTCCTTAAGTTCTACAGCATGCACTACTGGGACTGTCTTTCCGCAGATGCGTACACCGTCCACATCAGTAACCTTGATCATCCTGGCATTCAGTATTGAAGCCACCCATGCGGCAATACAATCAGAGGTCACATCCCATGAATGAGGCAGGGGGTCCCTTCTTAACAGCAGTCTGTAAGGCTTCAGAATAGAAATTCCCGGTAATAGCTCTTCAAGATCGTCTGTCAGTCTCATGCTGCTTTTATCAGCCAGGTAATATGCATACTGTTCCATTCCCAGGATAGCCATCCAGTGAGCTGCATCTTCACTGATTCCTTTATTCTCATAGAAGTTTCTGATGCTGTCTGCAAAAACACCGCCCCCGGGAACTATTAGTAAACTGGGTGCAGGTTCATTGATATGATTTATATGCTCCTGCAAATAGATCAGAAGGTCAGGAGCAGTTTCCATGAGGCTACCCCCCACTTTGATCACAGTACAATTTTTAGCATTTTCTGTCATATTTTTTTTGCTATCTCAGGTCTGCATTTCTTTCCATCACCCATGCTGCAGCGTAGGCAGGAAATACGTCAGATATCTCCTTCCCCCATTTCTCAGCCACGGAAATCCATTCCATACCTAGCCTTTCTGCAGCTTCGATCACCATGAATTCCCCAATGCCTGCAGCAACTATCCTGTATACACGATGTTTCTCTGATACTGCAAAGATGGCCTCAGCAAGCAGATCTATCTGTTTTTCCTTTACCTGACCTGCAATTTCAATTATGTTCTTCTCTGATATCTCTTCCAGGTCCGCACATACAAGCCTTGCAATTCTTCTCATTGTTTCAAGTCTGCTTTTTCCCGTTCCGTCTGCAGTTGCACATGTATAGGTTTCCGGCATGATATCTCCAAGTAGCAGGTACACATCACCAGTTGTGGTGAAAAGTTCAGAGGAAACCCTGCATGTTCCCTGTTCCAGTTCTACTTTGTCTACCAGAGTAGCAACATTGGTACGCAATGCACCCGTATACACCAGTTCACTTGCAAGCAATCTCTTAAAATCGGTCTTAGAGGCTACATGCTTCGAATTGATTATAGGGATTATATCGCTTGTAGTGCTTCCAACATCCACGAAGATGCAATCGCCTATCTCCTGGCCTATCAATCTAGAAGAAGCTGCCCAGTTTGCTGCAGCAAGGTTGCGTAGTTCATCACCATGTTCGTGGATATCTCCATTGGTGTCAATGTAAGACACCTCACATCCAAATGCATCTTCAACTGCCTGCATGATGAATTTAAGTCCATGCAGCTTGTCTTCAAAACAATCTGCAAGTTCGCCAGTTATGACCACCCCCACCATATCTGGCTTGAGCCTTTTTGCTATATCTTTAAGTGTTTGGGGAAGAGTGGTATCTTTCCACAGTGGAAGGTAATGAAGTTCTACTATGGTTCCATCGGAAGTGGCTATTTTAGTATTTGCTCCTCCTATATCTACACCAAGATACCTCATTTGAAATCCTCCTTTGTAAAGGAGCATTCTGCAGCGATACTGACCGAATCCGGTAATCCTCCCAGTCTGTTCTTTACCAGCAGATCAGCTATCTCCACATCCATTACCTTGCATATCCCATAGACAGAAGTGGTTGGCCTGGGGTTCACATCTACCACATAAGATGTTCCATCATACACTATATCCACACCTGTATACCCCCTGCACCCTAAAACTCTGGAAGCTTCCACGGCTGTTCTGAAGAGTTCTTCTTTATATGGTAGTAAGCAACATACGGTGTTGCCTTTGTACTCGACCCGCAGCCCAGAAGGATCATTAACATCCATGAATTCAATAAGTTGCTTGTTAGCACAAAGTGATAATGTTCTTTCTCCTGCAATGAGGCTGACGCTCAGATGTTCGCCATTTATGAACTCAGTTGCGATGGACCCAGCAGGCACTTCAGTACCTTTCGTGAGATATGTTCTTTCAGAGGCGCATCCGAATCTGGGTTTTACCACGCATTTAATGTCAGAGGTATCTTCAAGGATGCGGGGAGCAGCTATATTGTGTCTGAGCAGCGTTTCAGTGCACTTTACTTTATCTGCACATAAAGCAATTGCTTCAGGTGTGGAACCCAGATTAAGTGTGTTCATCTCAATGAGCGAAGTAAGTTCGGCCAGGATCTCATCGGGTCCTATCACAAGCCCAGCATCACTTTTTTTTGCTTCAGCTTCTATGATCATCCTGAACTCTTCTTCATTTGAAATGATAGCATTTCCTTCAGGTAACAGAGGACCTGAGGTCAGATATGTGACTTCATGGCCCAGTCTTGCGAAACTGCTGACAAGGGTCTTGAGCATTGATCTGCCTTCAAGGAGGAAAGTACCACCCATGCCTGTACCCATTGCATATTCTGCAAGTAGTATCTTCATGAAGGATGCAAATCCTTTTATTAGATATATTACTAGCGAGTAAGAAACTGGTATAATTACTCAACAATCAATAAATACTATCATTCACATCTTGGCTATCCGAGGGATGAATATGGGAATATTATCTGAAAATCCATTTGCGCAGGCCATAGCAATATCCACTTCCATGGCACTGTTCATGATAGGCGTTGCCATGGGTATTATGACAATGCTCAGTACAAAATCCACACCTCTTCCTTTTGCTGTGATGCTGCTGATCTTTGCCGTTATATTCATTGCAGCATCTGTATTTTTTGAGAACAGGGGTGCTGATCACATAGGTTCACTTATGGGCGGAGGCATAGCAGCATTTGCTGTAACCTTTGCTGTAACCGCTTTTTTCACAGGTATATCTTTTGCTGTTCAGGGAGGTATCCAAGGTATAGGCTGGGAAAGAATGGTGTCAGCTCTGGCCATTTGCATGATCGCAAGCATGCTTATAATAAAGGCTGTGAAGCATAAGATCCAAGGCCAATATCTTTAAACACTATCATTCTGTTTGTTTGGCGAATCAACCGTAATCTATTTATAGAATATCAAACAATCTCTAGCATTGTAGACACACAACCGTACACTAAAAGAGGAATGTAAAGATGGACGAAGGATTGGGAAATAATGAAGAAATGAAACCCAAAACAAGTGATTATGATGTAAAGGATGATGTGTCAGTCACGAATGGCGCGCCATCTTTGGAGGAGCAGCTTTGCATGAAAGACGAAGAGATAGCACAGTTAAAGGACAGGTTCTTACGTCTGACCGCAGAGTTCGATAACTTCAGGAAACGCACAACTCGGGAAAAAGAAGAGTTTCGTAAGTTTGCTTCGGAGAACCTTCTTCTTGAACTTATCGAAGTTTATGATAACTTCGAACGTGCTCTGGAATCTGCGAAAAACACAGATGATGTTGGCTCCGTATTGAAGGGTGTGGAAATGGTATTCAAGCAGTTCGTTTCCATTCTGGAGAAAGAAGGTCTTCAAAAAATGGAATGCATGGGTGCAGAATTTAATCCCCATGAGCATGAGGCTATGATGCATGTGGACCATCCCGATCATGAAGATAATACCATTATCGAAGTGTGCAGACCTGGGTTTTATCTTCATTCCCGGGTTCTCAGGCCTGCGGCAGTGACCGTGTCCAGGCTTCCCGAAGCCTCTGTGGAAGATAAGGGCAAAGATCGCAGGTAGAACTGCATAGTATCGTGTGAAGATTATAAGAACAAAATCATAAATATTTAATTACAACATAGCAATCTTATAAACCTGAGAGGTAATAATATGGCAAAGATATTGGGTATTGACCTTGGAACCACAAATTCCTGCATGGCTGTGATCGAAGGTGGAGAGCCAACTGTCATCCCTAATGCAGAAGGAGGCAGAACAACACCCTCTGTAGTGGGTTTT
>JAHFZE010000001.1 GCA_020854785.1 Methanomethylovorans sp. | reverse complement strand
TTTTGGAGAAATAGCCGAGCATTATAATGAGAATAAGATCATATTTGGGATCAAATATTTCTGGAAATGGCTGTTAGAAAGGCTTGCATCAACTTGTCCAATTCCCTCCTGGAGAGCCAAATTCCATAAAATGAGAGGAGTGAATATTGGAAAAAATGTTTACATCGGTTATGATGTGATTTTTGATAGGCTTCATCCGGAAATGATCACAATAGAAGATTTTGTTGAAATTGGTGACCGTTGCATACTATCCTCTCATTCAAGAGGCAGCCTGACCACAAGAAATGCTTATCCAAGGACCATAGAGCCGATTATTATCAGACGTGGTGTTTCTGTTAATCCCGGCTGTATAATTACTCAGGGAGTAGAGATCGGAGAGAATTCGATAATAGGAATAGGGTCTGTAGTCAGCCGCAATATTTCTCCGAATAGTCTTGCATTAGGTTTTCCCGCCAAAGTTGTAAAAAAGCTGGACATTGGTAATGAAGAAAAGTCAGAAGCTTGTTGATCTGCATAACACATGTTAAAGAAAGAAAATATAATCTATCTGTGCTATTTCTATATACTATGTTCAGAAATAGTACAACATATCTTATTTTTTTGAACTTCTGATATTGATTTTCTTTGGATCGGTTTCTGCCAGTTATTACTTCTTTCCTCTGGTCACGATTTTTACGAGTAGTGATTTTTTGATCTCTACAGCGTGACTTGGGCAAAGTTCACGGCAACAATAGCATTGGATGCATCTTTCTTCGTTGATCTTAAGATGGCCAGCTTTTTCCTCAATAGCATCTACAGAACAATTCAAAACACACGCCTTGCAAAGTGTGCAGATAGAAGTATTGATGAAGGGCTTCACTGTAAACTGCTTTCTAAGTGTCCTTCGAAGGAAACGAGGCATAAGGGCAAGAGTTCCACCTGTTGGCCTTTTGAACTTTACCTTGACCTTCTCCAAAGGCGTACCTACAACTTCAGGATGCTCAGTACCAAATCCTCTGGAAAGTGCAGCTTTGTTAGTGGGTATCTGCAATGGATCGAATCCTATAAGTTCCGACGCTACCACATCCAATGCCACACAGTCATAACTAGCCAAGATCACTCCTGAAGATATGGGAGTACCAGCTGATGGTCCATCCCCTTCCATCCCTATTATGCCATCCATGACTGCAAGATGGGGTTTTATAAAAGAGTAGATATCAACAACAGCCTCTCCAAAAAGATCACGATCTTCCAGATAATGGGCAGCTTTTCTGTCTTTTCTAGGTATAGCACCGAAAAAATTTTTGACAGCCCCCGTATAAAGAGTGAGCTCATGGGTCTTGAGCTTGGGTAATGAAATGATCACATCAGCTTCAGTTACTGCTTTTGCTATATGTAAGCGTGGGAACTGTTTAGCTCCTGGAACATCAACTTCAACAAAACCAGAGGTTTCAAAATTAATCAGTTCTGCACCGCAATTAGAAGCAGCTTCTTCTATACCAGATGTTCTAAGAGCTTTTGCAGTGGCAGTTGAATCGGAACTTGTGATCCCGGACCCATCTCCTACGATCGGAATGCCCCCAGCCTCTTTAACAAGCTCGCACATTGCCGAAACAATTGCAGGATGAGTGGTAACTGCAGCCTCCGGGCGCTTAATGGACAGTACGTTCGGTTTTAGCAATACACGGTTACCTGGAGCTATGATCCTGTCAAGGCCACCAATATGATCGAGTGCTTCTTTGATAGCATCTCTTGCTTTAGAATAATCATCACACTGCACAATGGAGACTTTGTCTTTCATAAATCTACCTCATCAAAATATAGAACACATATCATTGCTGAAAATAGAAATTGTAAAAAGCAACCTTATTATATTCCCACCTTGGAATGGATTGGAAGGATATTAATTTATCATATGGTTTGACAACCATCGACCGCAATAACAGATCCGCTAATATAATTTGCAAGGTCCGAGCTTAAGAACAATACAACTTTTGCTATATCCTCCGGGGTACCAATCCTTCCAAGAGAGATATGGGATAACATCTTATCTTTTATCTCAGGTTTCAGATCTTTTATAAGGTCGGTCTCTATGAGGCCAGGTGCAACGGCATTAACTGTTATTCCATACCTGCCAAGTTCTTTGGCAGCAGATCTTGTAAATCCGATCACTGCTGCCTTACTTGCAGAATACACTGCCTGGCCTTCGTTGCCCTGCAGAGCAACGATAGAAGATATATTAATGATCCTTCCTGATCTTTGCTTTCTCATCATGTTCGACGCATACCTGGTACACAGAAAAGTTCCCTTTAGATTGACATCGATGGTTTGATCAAAAAGTTCTGTACTGGTAAGTGCCAGAAGACTATTTCTCATGAGCCCGGCATTGTTCACCAGCACGTCAAGCCTTGAATACATTTCCTTTATTGAACTGAACATGTCCCTTACTTCATCTTCTGATGAGACATCGGCTTTGATCATGTAAGCAGAAAGACCTTTTTCACGTATCAGGTCCACAAGTTCAGCTGCACTGTTCCCATTCTTATTGTAATTGACTATCACATGTGCATGGTTCTCGGCTGCAAGCAAAGCTATAGCTTTACCTATACCCCGGCTTGCTCCCGTAACCAGTACAATTTTACCATCAAGCATTTATCTCACATTTCATCTGTTAATGAAACAGGTAGGTGGGGCTGCTCTTATGTATTCTGTTGTACTTTTGATCCTATCAATGTGCTTCAGGGCTTTCTGTACAGTTTCTCTGGGTAAGCCGGTGTTCTTTTCGATCGCCTCAAGAGGCAACTGATGTTCCTCCCCATAAAGCAACTGGTCCATGATCTGAATGGGCATGCGCCAGTAGAAATCCTGATCTGATGTATAATGGCTCCATGTGTCGGCACTTGGTGGCCTTTTGATGATCTCTTCGTTGACATTGAGGTATTTTGCCAGAGAATAGACCTGGGTCTTGTAGCAATCGGCCAGAGGCTCAATATCCACACCACCGTCTCCATATTTTACGAACTGACCAAGAGCAAGTTCTGTCTTATTGGTTGTGCCACAAACGATATAGTTCATCTTTTCAGCATACATATACTGAACGATCATCCTGGACCGTTGTTTGACACCTTGTAATCCAATTATTTCCAGATAATCGCTTGCCTTCAATCTGTGCTGTGCAACTACCTCACCATCTTTGAAAAGTTTCAGATATGGAACGTTCACGGCTCCTGTGCTCAAAAAGTCAGGCAACACCAGAGATGTTTCGTGAATTTTGGGATCATATTCAGGGCATGTTCTCTTTATGACCTGTTCCTTTTTGTTATAGATATCCAGAGCTTCAAGTATAGGGGAGATAGGAACTTCTTCATAGGTCACTCCAAGACTTTCACAAATTTCTGCGCCAAGGGTCTTACTTGAAGGAGCAGATTCTTTCTCAGGAAGAAGCATACCAAACACATTCTCAGCTCCAAGCTCCTCTACACAAAGAGTAAGGATGACAGCTGAATCAATGCCACCCGAAACCCCTATAACAACGCCTTTCTTCTTGAAACCAACGATCTTTTCCTTGATAAAGTGCCTGAGGGTCAGAGCTACTTCGTCAATATCCCTGTTAAGTTCATCCATTATCTGCATGGTATTTCTCTCCTTCTGTATTGAGCAATTGAATACTAAGAGACTGCTGACTGTTAAAACGGAAACATTTTCCAAGATCATTACTTCTTTAAAGGGATCACCTTTACTTTTAGTTCCTGAGCAACTTCATCTATCAATGGCTGTGAGAGTTCCTGATGAAGTTTTTCCAGTCCGACTTCCCTGGACATGTCCCCATTCCTGACGATACCTGCTATATCAAAAGCATATGGATGTATCCCATATTTTTCCAAGTGGTTATGACAGGCTAAGGAATTCAATTTACAGTTGGTTGAGTTACTGTCATTGAGTTTCGGAGGCTTCCATCCTACCTTGGTCACAGTCTCCAGCACCATATCCTCATTATAATCCCACATGCACAAAGGATGGATGATCATAGGAGGATTATCTTTGTCCATTGTTTCAACAACTGACCTTTTCATCATGAAACTTTCATTCTTGTCATCTATACCAATTTTCTCAAGCTGTTTTTCAAAAAGGTTTCTTGACAACTTGATGAAATTATAGTTTAACTTGATTATAGGATTAGGAGCCTGTCCGGCTGTAAAAGCAAATATTATTACAGGTGCATTTCTGGCAATGGCATAT
>JAHFZE010000122.1 GCA_020854785.1 Methanomethylovorans sp. | reverse complement strand
GTTCTTGATCAATTCAACCGTTTCGCGTTTGAATTCTTCGGTGTATTGTCTTCTGGGTTTGTTTGCCATTTCGGACTCCTGTTCTGCTAAGTATAGATCTTTTGTCTCTTAGCTCGTGTCCACTTTTTCGTCACCACCCCAAGGTGTACAGTTGGTTGTTCTGTCTGCCTGTGAAAGCGGTAAAGCGGCCTCGGATGCGCTGACCCACGGTCTGGCGCAGCGATTGAGTGCGCAGGGCATCCCCCACGTGATTGGGATGCGGGAATCCATCCACGATATAGCAGGAAGGTTGTTTGAGATTGCGCTTTGCGATGATCTCGCCGGACAGGAGCGGGTGGATGCAGCCCTGCAATCAGCCCGGATTGCCATCCAAAATCCTTTCAGGGACATTCCGCGCCATGAGACGGATTTGGAGAATATTGCTGAACTGAGTTTAGGGCAATGGTCGCTCCCCATGCTCTTGTCTCCGGATCCTGCCATTCCCATTATCAACTGGGATTTTGAACCGAAGGAAAATGGGAAAATACTAATCGGAAAGAGCCTAAGTTCTATTAGCCTGCCTGCTAAATTTCTTGGCAGGCGCGCAGAACTGCGCAAGTACAAAAACAAAATTGCCAAGGGCGAGATCCAGAAACTGCTCATCACTGGACCCGGTGGTCAGGGGAAAACATCTCTGGCGGGAAAACTGGCTCTGAATATGCAGGCACGAGGTCACCGTGTCTTCGCCTGGTCAACCCAGGTGGACGTTCCCTGGCGCAATTTCGAGTTTGAAATGGAATTATCGCTGGATGAGGAACGTGCAAAACGGTACGATCATTTTCGAATGCGCTTTGAGGACGAGACTGATCGGGCCCAATTCCTGATCGAATTGCTGATGGAGCAGTTCAATGGAAAGTTAATTCTTTTCATTGACAATCTGGAGACTCTTCAAAACCCAAATACCTTCCACATTCAGGATGACACCATCGCAGGTTGGGTCAGAGCTGCGCAATTAATAGAAGGATTGACCCTGATTCTGACATCACGTTGGCAGCTTCCAAATTGGATTGGGGAACATTTGCCGCTTACCCGGTCAACTTATGGGGACTTTTTGCGGATGACTCAGGAGCTTATTGTTCAAAAACAGATGCAATCTTCGATCATGAGCAGTAGAGACCGGTTTTGCCAGGTATATGAGGCTTTGGGAGGGAACGGTCGGGGGTTGGAGTTTTTCGCTGCTGCTACCCTGACCATGGATAATGCGGAAGAAGAAGCTTTCCTGGCTCAATTAGAAAACACCAAGCGAGAGCTTCAGGATAACATGGCGATTGAAGCCATTTATACTCAACTGCCGGAAGATGCCAGGATCTTCCTTGGACGCTTACCGGCTTTTGTGGTATTGGTGCCCTCCGAAGGGCTGCAAAAACTGGGACTGGATCTGGCTGAACATCCGGAGACTCTGTTGCAACGTTTGCTGGTGGTATCTTTCCTCGAAGCTCAATATGACCCTGAGTATGCTGTTATTCAGTATCAATGCACCCCGATGGTGGTGGATTGGATGCGGGGGCAAGGGAGCATTGATGATGACCAGGTATGGTTGGATATCGTTGCGGACTATCATCTGTATCTGCGGCGGTATGAACGTCGCACCTTGCAGCAATCCATTATGACACATCATGCCCTCCAACGCGCTGGCCGCACCTCCGAAGCGGACCGACTTACCCTGGATCATATCGTTGGTCCATTCACTCGAGCGGGATTTTATGCCACTTTGTTAATTGAATGGCTCCCACCGATCTGTGGTTCGTCTGATGCTGACACTCGGGGAGAAGCACTCGGACAAACCGGAAAAATTTTAATCCATATCGGACAGTATGATTCGGCCCTGAGCTACCTGAAACAATCCCTGGCGATCAGGCAGCAAATCGGCGACAAAGCGGGCGGAAGGGACCACCCTCAACAATATCTCGGCTCTCTATCATGCTCAGGGGGACTACGAGACGGCCCTGAGCTACCTGAAACAATCCCTGGCGATCAGGCAGCAAATCGGCGACAAAGCGGGAATGTGCCCCACTTTATTCAATATGGGACATTTGCTTATCCAAAAAAAGCAGGTTAAGGAAGCTGTTAGTGCCTGGGTATCTTGTTATCGGATTGCCAGGCAAATCAACCTGGCTGAGGCTTTGCTCGCTCTGGCGAACCTGGCACCCCAATTGGGCCTGCCGGAAGGTCTTGCGGGCTGGGAAAAAATGACCCAGGAATTTGAAAATGGCGAAAACTTTTCATCAGGACAAACTACGAAGATTGCCAGTATTTCCCTTGGGCAATTGGACGCCATTGTTGACAATACCATTGCGGTGATGACCGTGGTGAGTGAGAAGAGAGCTGAGTGGCGCAAGACTCTGACGGGTATTTTGCAGAAGGCACAAGAGCTGGAAGAAAACCAGGACATCGAGTTCTTTACCGCACTTCTTGCTATTCTCGATGGAGAACCTCCGACCCTGCCACTGGAAAGTCCATATACGGATGCACTGGATGTTGTTAAAGCTGGGATTGTGGCAGAGAGTCCAGAGGAGAATCATACAGAAATGGATCACATCCAACAACTAATAGAGCATGTCATCACAGCAGTTCACTCAAATGACCCTGACGCATCCCAAATATTCGATAAATTATCAGAGATGGTTGTGGACCCCCAGGCGCTAGCCCATTATCGTGAACTGGGTAAGGTCTTGCAGCAGTACATGAGTGGTATCAAAAACCCTGATCTTTCCAACCTTCCTGATGAAATTGCAGCTCTTGTCCTAAATACTCTTGATAAACAAAAAAGCGACTAAGTTTATTTTGTTAGTAATAAAGGAGATGATATGAGCAATCCCCCCATTTCAACTCGACCAGTTAGTGAAAATGAAAATTTGCTTCGGACCAAGTTTTATGAGAGCGTTGCTGCCCAAAGCGACTTGATGGACAAGTTGAGCGAACATTTACTCACATTGGAACTTGCTATTCCTGGTTTGTTTGCCACTGTTCTGAGACTAATTCGTGGAGATGATGCCGTATTAAACACTAATCCGGCAGTTTATATTGCTTTCGGATGCTGGCTGGCAGCATTGATACTGACATTGATTGCGTTGATTCCGAAAAAATGGAAAGTAGATGTTACGATCCTGAAACAGGACCCAAACGACTTCTCTGAGGGGTTGGGGATTGAGGATTTCTTCCAACAGTCAGCATTGCACAAACTACGCTTGATTATTACCTCAAGTATTGTGTTCTTTGTAGGAATCTTTTGCGCCCTTTTTACCATAGGATAAAACATCATGAGAAGAAGATTTACGTTCAAGTGTTGGAACCTAGATTGTGGAAAGATTTACTCCTTGTTCAAGGAGATCACAGATGAACAAGTTCTGATTGTTGCCTGTCCGTTTTGCTTGAAAGAAGGGGTTGTCGATCTGGCTCCCTACAAGAAGAAGACAACAGTCGTGAGGAGAAAAGGAGATGTAGAAGAGCCATCCATTGGATACGAATACGAATTTCCGGATGTGGTTCCAACGGAAGAAGAACCAAAACAATAGTAGGGAAATCTTACCGCATCACATACGTCCAAGCTTCACACAGCCAACCAACTAGGCAATTCTCTGCCTGGTGGAGATTGAGCTAAATGCTTTTGCCCCCCGGTTTGCCTGGGAGCAGGAGGAAGGTTGGATTGTTGATTGTGAGAAGGCAGCAGTAATCTGCGACTCTTGGCGTTTATCCCACCGAAGACATTATATTAAATCGCAGAACAGAAGCCTTATTAACCGTTACGGAGAATCATGCACTTTTTAAACCATATGGTTAAATGCACTATTTGTATTCCTCTTCTTCCCCCTCCGCCCATTCCGCGTTATCATTAACCCCGCTAACCACACAACAAGGAGTACTCACGCTTATGCCATCAGGGATCTACACCTTTCCCGAGGGGTTCCTCTGGGGAACCGCCACAGCCGCCCATCAGGTGGAGGGGCGCAACACGAACGACACCTGGTACGCCTGGGAGCAGGAGACGGGCCGGATCATTGACGGTGCGACGGCTGCGGT
>JAHFZE010000013.1 GCA_020854785.1 Methanomethylovorans sp. | reverse complement strand
TGCGAACCACTTGCCAACAAGCAGCGTCTTCTCATCCTTAAAGCCCTTGCAGGCAGCCCACGGGGTTTTTCGGAACTCTCACAGATAACCACTTTAAGGGGTGGTAATCTGCTCTTCCATCTACAGAAATTGCTGGATTCAAAGATGATCCTTCAGCACAGTGAAAGAACCGATTACCAGATCACTCACAAGGGTTATACTACTCTGCAAGCTCTTTTAAGCATTTACTCCAGTCTAAAAGATGTCTGAAAAATAAAAAAGGCAAATTCATCACAAAGGCCTTACGGTCACCAGCTCCCCTTCCTCGACCGCTGAAAGGATACTTTCTGCAACTGTTGAATCCTCTCTTACCTTGATATCTCCATGACGGCCCACAGTGGCACTGAACAAGAACTCATCCCCTGCATAGACTTCGACATCATGGGCAGCAAGTTCAGGGATGTTCAGTATTACATGCTTTTTCGTTTTCTCTATAATGGGCCGGAACTCTTTATGTGGAGGCTTTTCTTTCTCTTTCGCCTCTCCGGATTCGAACTTGCGCACATCTATGTGGATACCCAGTATGTTCTCAATATTATCGATAACATTCCCACCTTTCCCAATGACCCTCGGTAGATCATTTTCAAGCACTTGTACGAAAGCCTTGTGGTCTGAGATCATTTCTACCTGTACAGGTCCGGTAGCATACCGTTCTATTACTCCTTTCACTTCTCCTTCTGCGAGCTTCCAGGAAGGCTTCTTAACTTCAAGGCCAACAGGCATCACCACTACCTGGTCTCCGTAAGTGTAGATCTCATACTCGGTTCTCCCACTTTCCATGTCAGTTACCATGATCACAGGCCTTGCCAGATCAGCCTCTGTCATTCCGGACGGGACCTTTACGGTGAATTCGAGTACCTGCACTTTAGATATCTCGCCTTTGTTGACGAAGATCACTGTATCCACTACCTGGGGTATGACTCCCAGTTCCACCCGGCCAATAAGTCTCTGTATGGCGTCCACGGCTCTGTTGGCATGCACAACGCCGATCATCCCCACACCTGCCAGCCTCATATCCGCAAAAACATGGAAATCACTGGTCTTTCTTACCTCATCATATATCGTATAGTCAGGCCTGACCAGCAGGAGTATGTCTGCCGTTTTTTCCATACTGCCATCCAGGGGAGCATATTGTGTGATCTCTTTGGGTACCTGCAGGTCCCGCGGAGCTTCCATGGTCTTGACCACGTAGCCCATTTCATGCAGGTATATGGCAATACCTGCAGCAAATGTGGATTTCCCGGCTCCAGGAGGCCCAGCTATAAGGATACCACGCTGTTCTTTTATGCGCTCCTTAAGGACAGTGCTCAGACGGTACTGATCAAGCGATACTTTTGCCACTGGGCGAACTGCCGTGATCTCTACCTCGTCTGAGAATGGGGGATTGGCGATAGCTATTCGCATGTTGCCTATCTGAAGCACCGATGCTCCATTGAAATCCAGTTCCATGAAGGAGGCAGGATCGCTGCGCGCCCGCTCTATGAGTTCCCTTGAAATGAATTTAAGTTCTCCATAAGTGCATGGCTCCTCTCTGATCCTTATAAATTCCACAGCAGCTATGCTCCCTTTTTTAGCCATGGGAATGACCCCATTTTTCAGGTGTACCGACATGGTATCTTCTGTGAAGAACTGTTCTATCTTAAGCGGGCCATACTCAATAAAATGAGGAGAAATGAAATCAACTTCCAATCCCTTTGCTATGGCAACTTGCGACTGTACTCTGTCAGCAGTCACGAACAAAGCATTATTCTCCTGGGCTGTTTCTCTTATTAGTGCATCTATCTCTCCCCCGCCGGCAAGTTTCACTTCATCAAGATTTGGCCGCCTGCCAGCAAAAACAAGTTCAATGGTCCCCTGGGTGGCAAGTTTGCGTAGCTCCTGCAGCTCTTCCAGTCCTTTAAAACCTATCTCTAAGCCCCGGTTAGCCTGAGCTTCGAGTTCTGCAACCACTGCTTCAGGAACTATTATCTGAAGACCGGCATATTCTCCACTTTTTACCCGCGACGATATAGCACCATCTATTATAGCACTTGTATCACTGGCAATACGGGTTATGCTTTGACCCTCTCTCTTCATAAGAACATATTACTTATCTTCTCTATATAATTCAATTGCAGGCCGGCTAGTACACTTCATCCGGTTCGAACACTTTATCTCCTACTACTTCACCTTTTATTGTACGATAGAAACATGATCTGTATCCGGTGTGGCATGCCCCTCCTTCTTGCTCGATGAGCATGAGGATAGCGTCCATGTCGCAGTCAATGCGTATTTCCAATACTTTTTGCAGGTGATTTGAACTTTCCCCTTTCTTCCAGAGTTTCTGGCGGCTGCGGCTCCAGTAGTGTGCATATCCTGTTTCAATTGTCTTTTGCAAGGCTTCTTTGTTCATATAGGCGCACATCAGTACTTCTTTTGTCTCAGCATCCTGTGCAATGGCCTGGATCAGACCATTCTCATATTTCAGGTCGTTAAGGTCGATCATTTCTTTCCACCATATTTTTATATTAATACTTACATATGAGTTCTCTGTTAAAGTACTATCTCAGTTCGCACTAATATATTTGCATCTATCGCTCATGGGTGAGAGTTAATGGATTACAGTTTTGATGGTTCCGGAGGGTATCGTGTTCCCACTGGTGTGGCAGGTCTTGATGTACAGCTTGGTGGCGGTGTTCCGCCAGGAACAACTATTTTGCTCCTTGCAGAACCCGGAGCAGGCATGGAGGTCTTTGCTCACCAGTTTGCATATGGAGGACTTGTAAATCATGAGGATGTATTTTATTTTTCATCTGAGCACCCGATATCTGAAGTGCTTTCAGGTATGGATTATTTTAACTGGGATGTCAGAAAAAACTTGGAAGACGGTAAATTTGATTTTATAGATGCTTATTCCCCGCGTTTTTACAACGTGCTTCCAAAACAGCTGGTTTCCGATGTATCAGCAAAGGATTTTCTCAAAAGGGGAACTGATTCGCTTAATCTTCTCAAGGGCACAGCTACTGAGGCCCGCACCGCAAAATATAGGGGTGTAATTGATTCCATTTCTTATTTCCTGCGTTCATACGAGCTTAACAATGTTCTGAATGTCATAGAGATCATATCCTCTATGGGTAAGGCAACTGGTGCTGTTCATCTACTTTTAATGACCAGTGGTATGCATGAACCCATCGTTGAGAACAACATGAAGCATATATGTGATGGTGTAATAGAGTTCAGGATGAAGGAGCGTGGAAGTGAAGTGGAGCATTCCATCCTGCTTCGAAAAATGAGGGGTATGATCGTACCTAACAGGACCATTTCTTATGTTATTACCAATAAAGGCGTAGAACTTGAAACAACAACGAGGGTACTGTGACATGCAGTACCCATAGAAACATATTTCAGTTCGTCTGTCCTTATTCCAATGATAAATTATGAAGCAAGAGCTTTTGCGTATCTTGAGGGATGTTTTCAGATCAGCGGGTTACAGCGTTAATGAGTCTTCCAGATATGATCTCGTTGCCGAGAAAGACGGTTATAAGACTATGAT
>JAHFZE010000233.1 GCA_020854785.1 Methanomethylovorans sp. | reverse complement strand
GGCGGAGGTTTTCCATCAGGTTCATTTGTCGTTATTGAAGGTGGCAGTGGAGGGGGGAAAAGTACCATTACCCAGCGTCTGACATACGGGTTCATAGAGAACAAGACCAGTGTAACCCTTGTTTCTACACAGCTTACTACCAAGGGGTTCATAAACCAGATGTATTCTCTTGACTATCCTATTGCTCCTTATCTTCTGAACGGGACCTTGCTCTACATTCCGGTCATTCCTCTTGTCCAGGCTGCGAAATCCCGGCTGGACTTTGTTGAAAGACTGATGAGCGCAGAAGAACTCTTCGATAAAGACGTGATCATAATAGACACAATATCATCCCTTATCAAATACAGTGCGAACATTGAAAAAAGTCTGGACCTCATCTCCTTCTTCAAGAAGCTCAATGGTATAGGTAAAGTGATCATTCTCACAATAGAACCCAGCCAGCTCAGTGAAGAAATAACCTCTATGTTCAGGTCAAGCTGTGATATATATATCACACTGAAGTCCAGACCAATGGCTAATGAGGTCAAGAGAACCGTAGTTGTCAATAAGTTCACCGGTGCTAAAGGTCCGGTAGGCCAGATGATAGGGTTCAGGATCGAACCCAAGGTCGGGCTGGTTGTGGAGATAGCTTCTGTTTCATAATGGAGGAGGTTATATGAATGGATGCTGATTTCCAGAAAGCCATACAAAGGAACCCTCATCTTGGAGAATATATAGAGAAGTTCAAGAAAGAAAAAGGTCAGGATGCAGAGCCTCAGTTCCTTGTAAGCCTTTCAAAGGACCTTGAAAGTGATAATGTCAACATCATCCTCCCAGTAGGGGATCCTATATTCATCCACATCTATGGCACTCCTGAAATGGGTGAAATAAAATACTATACCGTTGAACCGGGTCTTTCGGAGAAAGAAAAGAAGAAGTATGACACTATAATGAGCCTTGTTCTGGAAAAATCTGCAAAGGAGCCAGTACCACAATCAGAAACAGAGCTTAAAGAACTTATAACCAAACTATTGAACAGTTCGGTGGAAGTGGGTGCCGGAGGCGACATAGAAGATGACACAAAAGGGTCAGGGGTTATTCAAAAACTTATTCCGGTGAAGAAAAAAGTAGCATTGAATCAGCAGGAATACAATAAGATCCTCTATTACATCGAAAGGAATATCATTGGTTCAGGTCCCATCGAACCTATTATCAGGGACCCATATCTTGAGGATATTCACAGTATAGGTGTAAGCGGTGTATTCATTGTTCACAAGATCTTCGGAATGCTTCAGACGGATATCACTTTTGGGGATGATGCAGGTCTTGACAGCTGGTTGCGCAGCATGAGTGAGCGAATAGGCCGGCCTGTAAGCGATGCTCGTCCTATTGCTGACGGTGCTCTCCCGGATGGTTCGCGTATTAACATCATCTACAGTCCGGATATCAGTCGCAGAGGTAGCAGTTTCACAATGCGTAAGTTCATGGAAGTCCCTGTGAGCGTTGTCCAGCTCATAAAATGGGGTGCCCTCAGTGCCGAGATGGCAGCTTATATGTGGATATGCCTGGAGAACGGTCAAAGTGTTTTCTTCAGTGGCGAAACAGCAAGCGGTAAGACCACAATGCTGAATGCATGCCTGTGTTTTGTAAATCCTAAAGCTAAGATATACACTGCAGAAGATACGGCAGAAGTACAGCCTCCACAGCCAGTATGGCAACAGCTGATCACACGTGAAGATGGTCCCGTGGATTCCAGGGTAGACACTTTTGTACTACTGAAAGCTGCATTACGTTCAAGACCTAACTATATAATAGTAGGTGAGATCCGAGGGGTGGAAGGAGCAGTGGCCTTCCAGGGTATGCAGACCGGACATCCTGTGATGGCGACTTTTCACGCATCAGCAGTGAGCAAGATGATCCAGCGTCTTACAGGTGATCCCATAAACGTGCCTGTAACCTTCATCGATAACCTGAATGTTGCTATGATCCTTTCAGCAGTTTACAGGAAAGGTAAATTCCTAAGGCGTTGCCTTGCTATTGAGGAACTGGAAGGATATTATGAAGAAGCTGGTGGTGTGGTCACAAGGGCTGTTTTCCAATGGGATCCTGAGACCGACAAACACAATTTCAGAGGGCTCAACAACAGCTTCATCCTGGAAAACAAAATAGCCGCCAAATTGGGTTATGATGACAAGCGTAAGATATACCAGGATCTATTTCTGCGTGCAAGGATACTGAACGAAATGCGTTCCAGGGGCATAGAGGAATATTACGAGGTACTGGAAGTAATAATCAATTTCTACAAACACGGTGTTGAAGGATTGCCGTTCTCAGTATAAAGGTGTGTGTAATGTACAGTAAAGCGTTTCATTGCATGGACATGGAACCGGCAACTTATATAAAAAAGTTTGCCATACCGGTCATTGCATTCGGTTTTATATTTTCCTTTTTACTTTATGGTGCTCTGCCCAGTTTATTCCAGGGAAGTACCAAGGCAATTCCTATCATGATCCCTATAATTTGCATACTCTTTGCAGTGTATTATCCTCTTTCCATCTATGGGGGGCAGGCATCACGCATTGACAACAATATGCATTATTACATCACTCAAATGGGTTCTATCGCAACCGCTGAAACTCCAAGACTTGATATTATAAGGATAGTTTCAGAGAACAAGGAATATAAGGAGTTAGCCACGGAAACAAAAAAGATATACAACCTTGTTACTGTGTGGAACATGAGCCTTGCGGAGGCATGCAGGTTCATCTCCAAAAGAACCCCTTCTGTAATATTCGAGGATTTTCTTGATAGATTTGCCCACGGCTTACAATCAGGAGAAAATATAAAAACATTCCTTTTTGCAGAGCAGAATGTTGTAATGAACGAATATGAGGCCATGTACAACAGTGCTATGTATAATGTTGAGATAATCAAGGAACTCTTCGTTTCCCTGGTAATGTCTCTCATATTCCTTGCTTCCTTCGCGGTCATCATGCCCGTGATAACAGGTATGGATGCAGTACTTCTCATGGCCATGGTGGTAGTAACGTTCATAGTAACGGATATTGTGATCCTTGTGTTTACAAAAGGCAAGGTGCCAAAGGACCCTCTGTGGAGCAGTTCCCACATCATTCCAGACTATAAGATAAAGTTATATCGCTCGATACCGATCTCTATTGGTGCATGTATTCTCATTACTATTATCGTCATGCTTTACGGCAAAATTGTCACGCCCATTGCCATTGCACTTTGCATAACTCCTCTAATGTACACAGGAAAGGTATGCCGTAAAATTGAAAAAAGCATCAGGCGCAGGGATGAGAATTTTCCAGCATTTATAAGGTCTCTTGGCAGTTCGGCAGGTGCCAGGGGCGGAGTGATCGATGAAGCTTTGAAAGCATTACGTATCCATGATTTTGGCCCTCTCACAAAGGATGTGAACGAACTGTACAAGAGACTTAACACAAGAATAGACAAATTCAAATCATGGGAGTTCTTTTCTGCAAATACTGGCAGTCATCTTATCCAGAGGTTCTGTGTTATGTTCGTTGAGGCAACTAACCTTGGAGGTAAACCCGAGATAATAGGTGATATCATAGCCGCGAATTTTCACAGGATAGTAACTCTGAGAAAAAAGAGGGTACAATCAGCCTCAAGCCTTGTAGGGGTCCTTTACGGTCTTACTGCTGGAATTGGTTTTACAATGTACATTTCTGTGGGAGTAATAGACCTGATGCAGGGCATGTTCTCCAGTGTGGAAATGCCTGCAGGTATGTCCATGGGCATGATCCTCTATACTAATGTGGGGGATATAGAAGTCCTTTCACTGATGGTGCTCTTAATTATGATAGCGCATTCCCTGATGTCTGCCCTCCTTATCAGGGTGGTGGATGGAGGTCATATGCTCAGTTCTACCATCGACTTTGTGATAATGGTATGGATATCAGGTATC
>JAHFZE010000110.1 GCA_020854785.1 Methanomethylovorans sp. | reverse complement strand
CTTTCATGCCGAGATTGAGCCGTGGAGATTCGATGTAGCCAGAAACATCTCTCTCGAGAACGTACCTGATGACTACGACGTGTGCTTGTGCATTGACTTAGACGAAGTGATGGAGAAGGGGTGGAGAAAGAAAGTTGAGAGAATCTTTCAGATTTACCCGCAAGCTACCCTTATTCGCTGGCCGTTCGTGTTCAGCTGGTTAGATGAGAAGTGCACGAAACCAAAGACTTCAATGTATCAGTGGAAGATTCACGTCCGACACGGTTATCACTGGGAGTCTCCTATTCATGAAGTTCTGGCTTGGCATGGAAGCAGCGAGACTCTGGAAGTGTATTGCGAAGATATTCACAGCTGGCATTATCAGGATCTCTCGAAACCGAGAGAGTACCAGAAACTCATTGACAAGGCCGTCGCGGAAGATCCCACAGATCAGCGCTTTTCATGGCTTCGTGCTCGAGAACTGATGATGCACAACAGATTTGAAGAGGCAATCAAAGAGGCAAAAAGACACCTTGACCTCACGAAAGAAATTGAGGAAGGTGAAAACCGCATGGTCGTTGAACAGCTTCGCGCTCTCTCGATGCGGTATATTTCACAGGCTCTCATGCAGAGACATAAACAAGATAAGACTGTCGATGCAGGAGAGGTAATTGAATGGATGCTAAAGTCTGTGGCCGAGTGCCCCTGGCTCCGTGAATCGTGGGTAGCACTTGCGCAGGCTTGGGCTCTTTTCGATCAGTGGGAGCAGGTCTATGCGTGTGCAACATTTGCGCAGACCATCAAGGCGAGAACCAACTCGATAGAGAATGACGAGCTGGCGTGGGGAGACTACCCGGAGAAGCTCGCGAAGATAGCATGGAAACAGATCAAAAAAGGAGGGAAAAGATTTGAGCAGCAAGCCAAAAACAGACGCTCAGAAAGCGTCAAGGCTTAATTTGAAAGAAATGATGAAGGATGAATCGAAGAAGGGATACTTCAGATCTCACGGATACTCGGTCATCAAAGTGACGCGAATTGATGAGAATGGAGAGATGAAAGAAGAGTTCCCCGAGATTGAGATATACCCGTTAGGAGATCATCCTGTTTTGAAACAGTATCACGAGAAGTATCCGTCGCCCGAGGCTCCGAAAACCATGAGACTGATCAACAAGAACACTGGCAAGGAATTCATAGATGAGGGTCTCACTCTCGATCAGGCGAAGAACGACCCGAACTACGGCTGGTCGATGGTGTACGACAAGACAGATTCTGACTATCTCAAGGCTGTGGAGAAGAGAACGAACGATATCTCAATTCTGATGATAATGATCTGTCTTGATATGGTCGAAGAGTTCGGGATTGACAAGATAGAAGAATTTGAGCAGGCGCTCAAAGATCTAGGATTCACAGCAAATCAGCTCAACAAGATTGCGAGTGACATCAAAGCGCTGGATTTTTTGCCCAGCAAGAGCTAGAGTACCGGGTACGTGACTGGTACGACTGGGACAGGTTCGAGTACGAAGAAGACTATGTCCCTGAAGCTCTGAAAGTAATGCTCTGCATACAGAAGTTCGGTCTCACACTCGAAGAATGGAGAAACCTTGAACGTGAGGACCAGTTGATTTATTTGTATGGAATCACAGGAATCTCGATGCTTGAAAAACGCGAAGCGGAGAGGGCGAAACAGGCAAGCCAGAATAGAGGAAGCACTCTCGATTGAGTGCTTCTTTCTTTTGGAGTTGATGACTATGGCTTTCGAAGGACTCAATTTTGATGTAGGTCTCAATGCGAGACCGTTCACAGATGGAATCAAGACGATGCAGACTCAAGCCGCGTCGTTTGACAATACAGTGAAAAAGATAGGCCACACTCTGATGGGTGTCTTCGGGGCCGTCTCTGTTGCTGCCATAATGAAAAGTTCAATCAAAGCATGGAGCGACCAAGAAACCGCGATGATGAAACTCTCGATCGCGGCTCAAAGATTTAGCCGGGACGCTCAGAAAACTTATAACGAAATCACAAAACTTTCCACCCAGTTGCAAAGACTCACGGGGATAGGTGACGAAACGACCCAAGAATTGGCAGCGTTGGGCTTAAATCTTGGAGTGGCGTCCGAAAGAATTGTTGATGCAACACAGGCCGCGACTCTCATGAACATGGTTGTTGGAGTAGACTCTCAGACGGCCATGCGCGGGCTTACACAAACACTTCAAGGTCAAGTAGGAGTGCTTTCTAGATATATTCCCGAGATCTCAACACTCACGGAGGAACAGCTCCGAAATGGCGAGGCGATAGATCTTATCAATCGAAAATATGGTGATTTGACCGAACAATTGTCGCACACAACACAAGTGGGAATATCGAGATTCAAGGCAGCATTAGGTGATGTTGGAGAGGTTCTGGGCAAGACTTTCAATCCTCTCATTCAGAAAGCTGCGGGCTGGATGGAAGACTTCAGCTCGAAGATTGAGAAACCAACAGATATTCTCAAGACTCTGAAGGATACTATCAAGGCAGGATACGAAGAACTCGGCCCGTTTGGCAAGGCTGTTGTTGGTGTGGGTGCTGCGTTCCTGACGCTCAAGGTCGCAGGTGCTGCATGGAGCTTGCTGTCACAAATTATAGTCACTGGCGGCGGGATGATGGTCAGTGTGTTCAAGAGTATATTCTCTTGGCCCTTCATGCTCATTGCGGGGTTGTACACTCTTCGTGTTGCGTGGGATCACGATTGGCTGGGTATTAGAAGCACAGTATCACAAGCTGGTGAAGCTATTAATGGTGTTCTCAAGAGTATGGGTATCAATGTTGATGACTTTGGAGAGAATACAAAGAAGGCGTTCGGTGACGTCAAGGCTTCGTGGGAAGAACTCACCAAAGCCACAGATGTTAAAGAATTCATGCAGGGGCTTGTGGATCTCGGCTCAAACATTCTTCAGATACCGGCGAAGATAGTGTTCGGAGAGAATGAAGCTGAGACTTTCAAAGGAAAACTTCTCAGCGTCATTACTTGGGGTGGCCTTATTACCCTTGCAACCGGGAGTCCTGTGATTGGAATCACCGCATCTATCTTGACACTTGGCTTGACTGAGAAATTCAAGTCAGAAGTCGAAGATACAAAGGGCTTGCTTAATACTATTCAGCTTCTAGCTGAAGAAGTCTATAACAGTATTGCCACGATTGGAGCTGGGTTCACGGGGCTTCTGGGTGGTGACTCTCAGAAATATCTTGATACTACGAACTCGGCACTTGAGAAGATGAGCGCAACAATCAAAGAGATCGGAGAGACTGAATCAATCTCGAAGAAATTTGATCTTGGCGTCGAGCTTGCGCAAGAGATATTCGAGATCCCAGCGAAGTTCCTTGTGAGTGGATTCGTTGACAACTTCGATCAATCCTGGATAGATAACGCACTAGGTATACTTGCAGTCATCGGGATTACAAAGTTTCTCGGTGGTTCATGGAGACTTGCGGTAGGGCTGGCGCTCATAAGCAATGTAATCCTGGGTGATGATGTTTCTTCTAATGGGCTGGTCAATTCTGCCGTGAAGGCGCTTGAAGCCGGAGCTGCTACTTGGATGATTACGAAAAGTGGCACACTCGGGCTTGGAGTCTCACTCGTTGTTGCCGGATGGGAGACTGGAAAGGAACTTGGCAATTGGCTTGTTGATGCCGGAATTGGTGACTCATGGGATCAATGGTTAAAAGACTCGCTCGGTGACTTCTACACAGATACTATTGCAGGCCTTAAGACAGAAACATTCCTGGATCAGCTCAATGCTTCAGGTATATATATAGGTATGACGATTCTTGCCGGGTTAAAGTGGCCGTTTGACAAGATGCTTGACTTTGGAGCTTGGGTCTGGGAAGCCGTGAAAAATACAGCTCTTACAATCTATGAGGCTGGACTTGAAATAGGTAATCAGTTACTCGAAGGAATCAAGTATATTTTCGGCTTCGGTTGGCTTCAAGACCTTCTAGGTCTCGGAAAGAATAAACCATCCGGCACAACAGAAGACCCAGAAACCGGGAGAACTTCCGGCGGCCGCGAGAGCTTTGTGCCGGCAGGTGGCGGTGAATCTCTTAGGTTCAAGAAAGAAAGCAGGGCATATCCCGAACTAGAGGGAATGTACGCAATGGCGGGATTCCCGATCTCGGGTATGGAGATACGAAGAACGCCGCTATCTAAAGAAATAACCGACATGGTAGATAGAATGTTCGCGTCAAATACAATTAGCAACCTCAAAACAGTGATAGCAACTGCTGAAGAATTAGACGCTTACTCGGGCATATCCTCTGATCCGACCTCGATAATCGCACCGGCAATGAAAGAATTGACCTTTGATCTTATAAACGCGCTCAATCAATCATTGCTAGATCCGACGATAGTTGCTTCTCTTGCATATGCAGAATCGAAGTATCTCATAGGTGCCAAAGGTGGAGAAGGAAGAGGAGCGTTTCAGTTCGAACCCATCGGGATAGAACAGGCTAAGAAATGGTTCCCGACAAACTGGGATTATGAGACCGCAGCGACGGATACTGTCTATTCCACGATGGCCGCCGAAAAGACACTTGATTGGCTTGTGGACTCTTTCGGTTCTCTCAGAGATGCGATCATCGCCTGGAACCGTGGCTTTGGGAACGCT
>JAHFZE010000130.1 GCA_020854785.1 Methanomethylovorans sp. | reverse complement strand
GTGAGGAATTCCTGTGCTATCTCAGCACTGTACTGCGCATGGTCTCCTCCCTCAAGATGCTCTTTTACGATGCCCACATCATGAAGCAGTGCGGCAAGGCGAAGTACCTGTTCGTCGCCACCTTCCTTTTCCCTTATGCGCATACATACATTCTCCACACGCTCTATGTGGGGCATGTCATGAGTACTGGGCTCGTCTGCGAGTACTTCTGATACATATTCTCTTGTCTTTTCGATCAGATCCATTCGATACCCTCGCGCCCGGCTTGGTTCTTGAGCTGTTCCTGGATGGCATACATGGCATCAGCAAGTACTTTCCGGTTGTCATAGGAATCAATGATCGATTGGAGTTGTTCTTTACTATCCTTTTTCATCTCTTTTGCGAAATGGATCATGTTTTCCAACGCTCTTGTCACATTATCGACTATTGTCACAGTTGCAGACAGGGATGTCCTTGACAGAGGATTCAGATCAACTGCTATGACTATCTTGCCCATTTCCACAAGTTTCTGGCATCTATCCCCATCTTCAAGGGGCACTAGCACCACATCTGCTGCGTATATGCCTTCTTGGTCGACTATGCCTCTGTCATGTGATAACTCAAGTCGTGCATTGCCTTTTGAACCAAGGACATTTCCTGCTCCATGTGCTTTCAGGTGTTCGATTATCTTGTGGACCCTTGCGTCACTGCGGTGGAACAGATTCACTTCCAGCTTTGCTCCTGACACATCTGCCAGAGACACAAGATCGCCTGGTACAAGAGCAGCCGTGTTCCCATTAATGGATATCACGGGTCTTTCAGCAGTCAGCAGATACGCTACTGCCACACGTTCTGCAATTGCAGCAGATTCTATTGTACGTTCACCAATAAGATAATCAAAGGCTTCACCCCTGCCCTGTGCCACTAGACCTTGCTGGCTGGTGATGCTCATCTGTACACCTTCAACTATCCTTTCCCTGGTAATCAGGGATGCATATCTTGGATGATCTTCAGGGATGTGTGTCACGATCTTCGGTCCCCCTTACTTCAATATTCTTACATTTTATATAATTCAGATCATATTCTCTTGAGGTTTTAATTCAACAACATGCTAAATAGGCTTTTTGTCACAAAAGACCTGCTCTGCAGTTATTAAGATAATATGCCAAAGGCTCGCCGAATTCAGAGAGTGCTTCTATCACCGCTTCCCTTCTCTCAGGGTCCGCCGTTGCAAAAACCGATTCTCCCAGCATAGCCTGGGACGCTATGCCGCCTGCAGATCCAACAGCTTCTATTATATCTATTACAGTATTGGAGGCAAGCCCTGTACCCAGGGCAAAATCCTGGGAGCATTGCATGAAAGTCTCAAAAGTAGGTGAGGTCATGAGCCTTTTCATTGCGCCTTTTCCTATCGAAGTTATGCGCCAGGCAAGATCAGGGTCTGATAAAACAGAGCCTGTGTCAAGCTCTCCAAGTGCCAGGCAGAGTATCTCTTTTTCTGCTACTGGGATCCAGTCCACATTTCCGTATGGTGGTGCTCCGGGTGCGGTACGGATGACAACTCCTCCATAGGACTGTGCTATCACATCGCCAAGCCCGCTCCTGTTTACTACTTCTGCCACATGTGACGTTTCAATTATCTTGGATGATGTAAGGTTTAGTGATAATGCTTCGTTCAATGCATAAGCCGTACTGAGCGCTCCGGCCCCGGATGCTCCAAATCCGCATCCAATAGGGATGTTCGTCACACTTTCCACAAGCAAAGGTAAATTTGTAAGCATATTCACAACGGTCCTTGTAGTGTCTCCCTCAACCTGCTTACCGTTCAGGAGTACCCAGGTTTCTTCAAGTTCTTCTGTATAGGTCACAGTAGTGGCCACTCCTCCTTCAAGGACAATACCACAACCTGTGGACCCTTTTTTACGCGGGTCATCATTGCTGTGTATACAAAAGAAGCCGGTTATATGTGCAGGAGCAAAAGCTTTTGCAGACCTTTTTTTATCTTGCAAGGTTTCACGTCCTTGGCATCAGCAGATGGCTTATCTCATCCAGCAAAGCAGCGGCTATCACTCTTTTTGATCCCTTTATATATACGTGGCCTGGATTTTCCGCCGTAAGGATGTATACTTCGTTGTCATCTGTACCGATCCCACTCCCTGCTACATCATTCGCAACTATCATATTGAGCTTTGAAGCTTCAAGGGTGTGCATTGCCCTTTTAAGAAGCTCATCCAAACCGGTTCCTGTTTCGGCTTTGAATCCCACAATGAGCAAGTCGGGATATTTGTCCCTTGCTTTGGCTATAAGCTTGGCCACAGGTTTCAGATGTAGAGTAAGTTCTTCTCCTGACTTTATTTTCGTATCTGCCGGGTCAAGAGTATAATCAGCGATCGCTGCAGCACTGATGAGCATGTCATAACCGCAGACCAGTTCTTCAAGAACCGCTTGCGTCATCTGCGAGGCGCTTTCAGCATATCTCTCTTTGATACCTGCGAATCCTATCCTGTTGCGGTGTACTATGGTCACTTCCGCAAAACGCCGATAAGCTTCCAGAGCAAGTTCCATCCCTGTCTTTCCCGATGCTCTGTTGGTAAGTATCCTTATCGGATCGATGGATTCTGCTGTGGAGCCACTGGTTATGAGCAGTCTTCTGCCGGCCAGCTTTTTGCTGCCCAATTGTCTTTCTACCTGGAGTACTATATCTTCATTAGAGGCTATTTTGGCAATGCCTTCCTTTATGTCCGGTCCGATGAACCTGACACCCCAGCATTTTATCTTCTCTATATTTTCAGCCAGTGCAGGATGGTCATACATGGCCTCATGCATAGCAGGCACTATCATCACAGGTATATCTGACCCAATGGCCGTGGTGGCAAATGTTGTAACAGGCGTATCATCTATGCCGGATGCTATTTTTCCAATAGTGTTGGCTGTTGCAGGGGCTATGAGCAACAGGTCTGCTTTACCGCTCATACCGCAGAACTCCACATGCTCTACAGCTCCGGTGATCCTGGTGATCACTTCATGGCCGGTAGCATAGTGCAGAGCCATAGGATCAATTATCCATGAGGCAGCCTCGCTCATGACAGCATATACGTCGGCACCTCTGCGGATCAACTCACGGGCAAGTTCCACAGTGCGTACGGCTGCGATGCTGCCGGTCACTGCAAGGACTATCGTTTTACCTTTGAGAGAATCTGAAGTATTGCCTTTTATCCAGAGTGTGGGGTGATCACGCATAGCTTGCATGGGTTTGAAAATGTCTTTTTTAATCTTAAAGGTTGGTCTATGTTACTTTCATTAGCAGCGCTTCAACCTTGCATTCCAACATTACACAGGTCATGTATCTTTATGGTAGTCACTTTGAAGGGCTCTTGGAAGCTTCATTAGTATTGCCATATCTGCCTATGTTTATTCTGCCACCATTCGGTTCTGGTTCCCGGGTGAAGCTCGATCGGGGATATCCGGCATCTATAAGAGGACTTGTTACAGGATCGTTTACCCATGAATTACCGGACCAGCGGCCTGCACTACTTTTCAGATGGTAATCACGTTTTGCCGAGTCTGCAAATAGAGGATCAACATAGATATCATCGTTGTGGACTATGCCTTTCCCATCATATTTCTGGTCCACATTGTATATGCAGTTGTTATTGGATATGAACGTGTGATTTGTTTCATCAGTGTTCCACAATCCACGGTCCGTGTGTTTATCAGAGCCCAGTATAACATTGTTCCTTACAATGGTCGTGAATGGTGTATTCATACTGGCTGCGTTCGGGTACTGGTAGTACTTAATTCCCGCCTGGCCTCCATTATGAATGACATTGTTCTCAATTATCGTATTATTGAACTGTCCTATTATGATCCCTGCGTTGCTGTATCCGGTGAACCTATCATACTGGCCAACATCATATATTATATTGTGATGTATGTACACATCCTTGCCACGTATCACTTCGTCAGTGTCCTCTCCAAATATCCAGATAGCTGCACCATTAAGTGTATGTATCCGATTTCTATATATCTCGATATTCTCGGATTCGTATCCGTCACTTTTGTCTATCTCTATCCCTGGGCCGGTTGACCAGTCCTGTATCTCCGAATGGATAATGTTATTGTAGATCTTAGCATGGCCTGAACTTGATAGTCTGAAAGCGGTGTTAGTCCTGGTGAACACATTGTTGTTAGCTACTGTCACACCGTTTAGTCCCAGGGTATACAGGGCTTCATGTCCAAGCTTATATACTGAATTATTTGTGAAAACGATATTAGAAGGAATATCATGGAAATAGTTCCTAACTATCAGGCCATCGCTTGTTCCCCATTGCAAACGCATGTCTGTAACAGTGATGTCAGTGCATTTGTGGAAATAGATCATGTCGTAGTATCCTGAACCCCGCGGAACGGACTGGTTCTCACTATTTCCATCTATCATGAATCCCTTTATT
>JAHFZE010000285.1 GCA_020854785.1 Methanomethylovorans sp. | reverse complement strand
TTCCCCTTCGTAGATCATGCCGGAATTTCCATCAAGAGTGATGATATCACCTTCTGACAGTTCCTTTTCTCCTATCCTGCACTTTCCCCGGACAGGGTCTATCTGCAGGGATGTGCAGTTGACGACACATATCTTTCCCAGTTGTCTGGCGACAACAGCAGCATGAGAGGTCCTTCCTCCTCTGGCGGTCAGGTAACCCTTAGATAAGTTCACAGCCGGAATATCCTCCGAGGATGGGATGTCTCTGACCAGCACTATATTTTCATCCGGGGCAAATGCCCTGACAGCAGCAGGTGAAAAAACGATCTTCCCCGAAATAACACCCGAAGAGGCAGCATCTCCTTTTTCGATGGGCTGGATGTATGGGTCTATTTCCTGGACAAAAATATTATCAATGTCTATTCCATCTAGCATCCCTAAAGCTTCGATCGGGCCTATCTTGTCCTCATTGTACATATCAACTGCTATCCTCAAAGCTGCAAGAGCTGTTCGTTTGCCATTCCTACTCTGCAGGATGTAAAGTTTTCCCTCCTGGACAGTGAATTCTATATCCTGCATATCCCTGTAGTGTTCTTCGAGAAGCTGTCCGTGCTTCAATAATTCTGCATATACCTGTGGGAGAGCGTTACGCATATCTATCACAGCAGTACCGGCACTGTAACCCGAAACGATGTCTTCTCCCTGCACACCGAACTTAAAATCAATAAGAGTTTTTTTTTCCCCGGACCAAGGATTACGGGTGAACATCACACCGGAACCTGAACGCATTCCCATGTTCCCAAAGACCATGGCCTGTACTGTTACAGCCGTACCAGGTACACCGGTTATATCTTTCATCTTCCTGAATTCAACTGCTTTTGGCTTAATCCAGGAATCAAGCACAGTACGCACAGCCAGTTCGAGCTGTTCATAGACATCCGATGGAAATTCTCTATCACTGGCATTCAAAAAAACCTTTTCATATTCTGTTGTAAGATATTTCAGATTTGTATGATCAAGCTCCATCTCTTCCTTGATGCCTTCTGTTTCCATGATCATGTGCAGCAAGGAAGAATACTTGCCAGGTTCATGAGCAAAGACAGTTCTTCCAAAACCTTCTATTAAGCGTCTGTATGAGTCCCAGGCAAAACGAGGGTTACCTGTAAGATACACAAGGCCTTTAACTGTGTCCTTGTTAAGGCCAACGTTCAGCACAGTTTCCATTGCTCCTGGCATTGAAATAGGGGAACCCGAACGCACTGAGACAAGTAAAGGTCTTCTATTGCTTCCAAATCCAAGACTTGTGAGCTTCTCAAGAAAAGCAATACCATCCCTGAGCATGCCCGACACATCAGAGGGCATGTTCCTTCCCTTTTTGAAATACTCCTCACAAATAGCAACACTAAGAGAAAAGCCAGGGGGTACAGGGATCCCGATGGAAGCAAGCTCTGCAAGAACGGAGGCCTTATTACCAAAAACTTCTACTGGAGCCTCTGTCCTTAATCCATGACCGAACTTTATCATTCTTTCACTGGGATCAGTCATCTTCTTATCTCCTCACATTGATGTTCTCGAATATGTCTTCCCTGAGGGTCAAAGCAGCTATCATCAGAGAATTTGTGGACCTTTCGATATTGTTTGCCAATTCCAAAGCTACGAGGCTCTCGCGATGATCAGCGCTTTGTGCAAGTATCGTCCTTCTTATCTTCCTCAGGGCAACATCACAGTCCTCTTCAATATTAAATATCCTTGTGACAGACATTAAGAAATATTGCATCTCTTCCTGATTGAAATTGCTCCTTACGAACTGGGAAGAATAGAGAGCTTTAAGGAACTCCTGGCATCCTTCACGAGCTAGTTCTGCCATGTTTGATATCTCCATCATTATCTTTTTAGATCTTACATTGGCTGGTGCCAGTGTCAACAGATAGGAGGCTTCTTCAAGGTAATCCAGCACATCGTCAGACAATACTATGAATTTTACAAAGAAGTCAGCAGCTTCAGTTCTGCGGGAAAGGGCACGCACTTTATTAACTATGTCGTCTGCCCTGCTCTCCCAGAGCTTATTCCTCCTGGCACTACGTTCAGGAAGGTCCGTTTCACCCCCATACAGCAACTGTATAACAGTATCACTTACGGAAATGGCCACTTCCACAGTAAATGAGACATGCTCGGAACAAAGTTCGAACAATTCCTGTTGTACGGTCCGGAAATATCTCAGCATTTCAGTCTTGATCTCATCCTGCAGCAACATGTGAGCCTGATTCTCGAGCAAACCTGATGTAGCACGTTTCATTGACCATTGGAAAAATTCTATGGTCTTTTCTCTGCCTATCACCTGAGAAAGGGGTTCTCCATAATGTATCGGCACCCTTGAAACCATTTCAAGGGAGTCGAAAACAAGTTTTTCACCCCCAAGGACAAGGAAGCCCCTGTGCCCAATATCATTGTCAGCTGCCCATTTAAGAAGATCTATGGCATCCCGGTTCTTCATGAAATTCTTAAGCATTTTCCTTGCCCTGTTCCAGTCTATAAGGAACACTATCCTTGAACCCAGGTGATCAAGGAACGAAACCGCATCAGCATTATTTTCAGCTCTGAAGATCCCTACTGAAAGATGATATACTCCGCTTTTAAGTGTATGTTTTCCTGATCTTGAGACAGTATCAGCCCATTCAACATCGAACCTCTCGAACAGACTTTGGAAAAAAAGCAATCTGGGCATGTGGATATCTGTGTAAGTTATGGACACATCTCTTTCATCTACATCAATTACCATCACATGAGCATCAGTTTCACCGATATCGTTCTGTATCAAAAGCTTTCCATCAGCCCGGGTGGCTGTGGTTCCCAGGCCCGGATGGCCGAACTTGAGGGGAGCGGTACGGTTCACACCTGCCATGAAAGCCTTTATCAGTTCTTTATCATCTTTTTCCAGCATATAGGTGCTTGCTCCGTCTATCATTTCCACCGCGACAGCCTTTTGGAGCTGGTTAAGTTCATGGTGCATATCCATTACAAGCAGATGCAGGCTATCGCTTTTTTCACGGTTTCCAGAAGTTATCTGCTGTATCAGTTCTCCTGTTACCAGTTCTGTATTCCCTGAAGTGATCTTAGATCTTAGTTCTTCTAACCTTAAGGAGAACTCAGCAGCATCCACCCAGGAGGATATCAGAAGGGGTTTTATCATTTCATCCATGCACCAGAGGATAGAGTCAATTATCTTTCCTGAACCAGGTATAAGATAACTATCTTCCTCTACTTTCATAGCACTGTTTACCACTGTATCCAAGGATGTGTCATTTTCTCCGGCGGTTATCCTTTCTGTCTTCAGGTTGGAATACTCTTTTTCTGGTTGCTGGGCTTTTTCACGGGCACTCTGGAGCAATGTGAAATAGTATTTTATCTTATTGTTGGCGATCAAGGCCGAATTTACAAGTCCCGGTACAAGCAGTTCTTTTTCGCCCAGTTCTTCTACTATGGATAACTTTTCCAATAGCATACCCCCATAAAGAAGTTTATTTCTGTATTGATATATGTTACGTTTGAATACTCAAGCCTCTTTTGCCAAAGAATGGCATGCTATTCATATATGGACAATAATGATCGAAAAGTGGAGATCAAAAAGTACCAGTTCATCTGGAATTTATTTAGTTTATATTTTGAAAAAAAGGAGGAAAAATAAAAAAACAAATAAGAAATAAAGCATAAGGGCAGTTTTTCATGCCCATTCTGGTCGTTTATACAAATTGGTACAGCTCTTCTGTCTCATGGTCTGAGAGGACATTCCTCAGATCCAGAAGAATAAGCAAACGGTCTTCAAGCTTTCCAACTCCTTGAATATAGTTGGAAGAACTTCCGGATGCTACCATACCAGGTGCAGGATCTACGTTGGTATTGGGAATACGCAGAACCTCACTGACCGAATCCACCATCATACCTATGACCTGATTTTCCAGCTCCACGACAATAACCTTATACTCTTTGTTCTTTTCTGAAGACAGTATGTTGAACTTTTTGCTGAGGTTGACAACGACTATGATCCTTCCGCGCAGATTGATAACCCCAGCTACATATTCAGGAGCCTGAGGTATGGCCGTTATTGCAGGCATTTTTATTATCTCCTGCACTGCCATGATCTCTACACCAAACTCCTCGCCTCCCAGCTGGAAGATCACAAGCTGCAGTAGGTCACTGTCTGCATGCTGAATAGTTTGAACTTTTTGAGTAAGCGCGTTCATTGCTCATTCCTCATTTTTCAAACGTGGATGGACCGGGAGTTTCCAGAGTTATAATATGTATGGTTCTTTTGCGTAGAGGTACTTGATCTTCCCTGATTTATCTGCACGGAGGTCTCCTCTTTTTTCCTGGAACCATCTTTTACTTCTATATCGATGTTATTGTCAAGGATGAACTTCTTGACTACAGATGTCATATTATCAGCTAGTGCTGCGAGCTTCTCTGCAGACCTTGCAAGTTCCTGCATGCCTGCGGTCTGTTCCTCTACAGCAGCTGATGCTTCCTGGGTGCCAGCTGCAGATTCTTCTGAGATAGTAGACACTTCTTCCATGGAGGCTGTGATCTCTTGAATAGATGCTGACTGTTCCTCTGCTGCTGCAGCTATCTCCTGAACCATCATCGCTATCTCGTTCCCTCCCTCCACAACTTTTGTCATACTTTCAGCAGCTTCGTTCATAACAGTAGTGCCTTTTGAAACTTCTTCTGAGCTTCTATTAATAGATGTTACTGCATTTTTCGTACCTTCCTGTATATCGTTGATAAGGCCTGCGATCTGCTTGGCAGCGTTGCCTGAATCTTCTGCCAGCTTACGAACCTCATCTGCCACTACAGCAAAACCCCTGCCATGTTCTCCGGCACGTGCTGCTTCTATGGCCGCGTTAAGAGCCAGCAGGTTCGTCTGGTCTGCAATGCTTGTGATCAGATTTACTATTTCGCTTATCTGGCTGGATTTCTTATCCAGTTGTTTGATCACATCTCCAGCTTCAGCTTCAGCTCTCTGTATGTCAGCCATTTTAGCTATCAGTTCACCGGTTCCTTTACTCATTATCTTGATCATTTCATTGGACTGAGCCGCAGTCTCTGCCGCTTTCTGGGAATTGGATGCGACCTCCTGGACTGTCTTGGTCATGTCTACCATTGCCCTTGATACATCAGAGGACTTAGCTGCCTGGTCCTGAGCACCCTTTGATATCTCTCCCACAGTCTCAGCGATTTGGTTTGATGCTGCGGTCATTTCTTCACTGGAGGCAGACATGGATTCTGCTGTGATCGCCACATTGTTTGCACCTTCGTTAACAAGGGATACAATGGAATTCAGCGATCTTCTGCTTTCCTCTATACCATCGGTGATGCTTCTGAAATCACCA
>JAHFZE010000085.1 GCA_020854785.1 Methanomethylovorans sp. | reverse complement strand
CGAGGCTGCACAAATCAAAGAAAAACATGCTTCAGTCATTGAAATAAGGGACAAGGCAAGATCAGGGATAGAAGAAAGGCGCTCAAAGCTTGGAGAATACGAACAATTAGTGCTCCAGAAAAGATCAATAGGTACCCAGATTTTAGGATTCAATAGCATTAAAACAGAAGCATTTGAAAGTATCAATAACAGTACTTCTTCTATCCAATCCCTGCGTTCCCACATAGAGGAGCTTAAACAGAACGTGTCCAAGATCAAGGAACAAATTGAATGGGATGGAGACATCGTTCAGATGCTTCTACAGGCTGAAGAACAGGAGCGTGTACAAAAGGACAGATTGAACGAAGCCAGACAAAAAAAAGCCTTGCATGCACAGGACATAGAAAACACAGAAAGATCTTTACAGCAGGTTTCCAGTCAGATCAAGGATATAAAGCTCTCAATTGATGGCAACCTGAAAAAAAAGAATGATGCTGTTTTACAAATTGAAAAATTTAAAACTTCACTTAAAGACACACAAACTGAGAAGTTGACTATTGCAGGGGAAATAGAGTCGCTGGGTTTTACTCATAAGAAATTATCAGAACTTGAAGACATAATAGAGCTCGTACGAACGCAACAAAAGAGTTTGCACGGTGATAATATACGATTGTCAACCCACAGGGACGAGATAAAAAGGCGTATTGACAAAAGTAAGGAGCTTATGGACAAAGGCAAGTGTCCAACCTGTGGACAGGATCTGCATGGTTCTTCCATGCATGAAACAATGCAGTCTGATGAGGAACATTTGACCTCTTTGGAAGAAGAACTGGGTGCTGTCTATAAGAAAGAAGAAGAAATCGGCTTAAAGATAGAACAGCTAAAACAAGTAAAAACTGTTTCCAAGAAGATAGAGGATTGTGATAATCGTATCAAGTCATTTAGTGAAAAAATAGACCTTTCACAGAAAATTCTTGAAGATCATATTTACAGGATGGATGAGGACAATAAGAGATTGAATGAGACTGCTTCCCGTCAGCAGGATCTGGAAACTGCGATCATGAAATTGAAAGAGCAGGAACAGCTATTAAATGAGAAGGTCGCTTTTGAGGGTCAGAAGCATGTTGAAACCCTTGAAAAGCTGGATCTTGCAAAAAAAGCACAACAAAACCTTATTGAAAGTGAAGCTAAGGGAAAGGATATAGAAAAGCTGGAAGAGAGGATACGCAGTGAACAGGAGAAAATAGGTCTCCTGGAACAGCAGATCAAGGATGGAAAGCAAAGGTTGTCCGAGATAGATGAAAAGATGGGAGGTATAGATGCTGAATCTCTGAGATCCGATCTGCAGCAATATGGAACAGCTCTCATGAACATCGAAGTCGATATTAAGAAACTGGAAGAGAGAAAGACTGAGGTGATGAAGAGTATAGGGATGGTGGAAAAAGAGATGGAAAGACTTTCCCGACTGCAGCAGGAGTTGCTTTCTCTGCAGCATCGATCAGATTTCCTTGGAGTGGTATACAGGGATGCAGAAGAGCTGGAAAGCATGTACATACGCATCAGGGCTGAGTTGCGGTCCCGCAATGTGGGGGCTCTTGACGCTCTGATCAATGAGATATTCACATTTATGTATTCGAATAATGCATATTCACACGTGCAGCTCGATCCTGAGTACAACCTGACAGTTTATGGAAAAGATGGTACTCCTCTGGAACCAAAGTTGCTTAGCGGTGGAGAAAGAGCCATCTTCAATCTCGTATTACGATGCGCTATATACAGGTTATTGTCCATGGCGATGGGCGGACATGAAAAGGGTTCAAGCCTGCCTCCTTTGATAATGGATGAACCGACAGTGTTTTTGGATAGAGGGCACGTACAACAGCTTATAAAGCTCATAGATCTTATGAGAGATTTCGGTGTGGGTCAGATAATTATTGTCTCACATGATGAATCACTTATCGATTCTGCGGATCATTTATTCTATGTAGAAAAAGATCCGATCACAAACACTTCCTCAATAACAGCTCGCTGAGTGAGAGTATTTATAAGCATATTTATATAAAATGAACCATAAGTTATATTATACTTTTGTCATATAATTCGCCACAGAAGGGATAGAATGGTCTTGCGAGGTATCACATGAATGGTGAGAACAGAGATTTCATCATTGAAAGGCTTGAAAGGCAACTTAGGGAAAAAGAGGCGGAAATAGATGAGATCAAAAGGACTCTCCGGGATTCCATCCTGGTTGAGCTACGCAGTGAATTCAAAAATGATCTTGATATCAATAACCGCCTTTTAAAGGTTGAGAATAGGATACAGGAACTGGCAAATAATCTCAATGGAGTAATGGATGAGCTATTAGATCAGAAGTCATTGATCCGCTCATTTAAAAAATCGGCATTTGAAAGAAGAGAACAGGATATTCCTATACCTGTACAGCCTTCCTTACCTGTCCCTCCAAAGGAAACAACGGTAATAAAAGAACCAGAAGCAAGGATTTTGCGGGATGAGAAAAAGAGAGTTGTACCTCAACCTGAAGTTCCCAGACCGCCTCACTCACCTGCCAAACCCCCATCTTTTTCCATCAGGCCGACTGATCTGCCGCGAGGACCGATAGGACAAACCGCCTCAGTGAACCAGCGCTTTAATATAAGGGATGCACAGCCTCAACCTTCCCCGGTTAAAAAACAGGAGATTGAGCAAAGAAAGACAGAGTATATTATCGCAGAGAGTGATGATGCACGCGGTTCCAGGAAGAAAGAGAGAAACACTCCTCCAGCTTCCAGTTGTGAGTTTATCGTTGCCAAGGACAATGTTTCCAGGAAGAGATCAGAGACGGATTACGAAAGCGTAGAGGCACGTGATGATGAAGATGCGGTTGTAACTGTCACCCGCAGGAAATGACCACCTTTTAGAGAAGGGATTTAAACACAGAGGATCCACGTGTACATAAAGGAAATAGAGTTCATTAACTTCAAGTCCTTCGGGAAAAAGGTCAAGATCCCGTTCTATGATGATTTCACCACGATCTCGGGCCCAAACGGCAGTGGTAAATCCAATATAATTGACGGTATACTTTTTGTGCTGGGTCTTTCCAGTTCGCGCACCTTAAGGGCTGAGAAACTTACAGACCTCATATATAATGGCGACAAGGCCAAAAAACCTGATTTTGCACAGGTGACCATCAAGTTCGATAACACAGACAGAGAAATGCCTGTGGATACCGATGAAGTTGCTATCACCAGGAAAATTAGGGAAACAGACACCGGATATTACAGTTATTTCTACTTCAATGGCAAAGCTGTGAGTCTTGCAGATGTGCATAATTATCTTGCAAAGGCCAGGGTGACACCTGAAGGATATAATGTGGTGATGCAGGGTGATGTAACCCGCATAATCACCATGACCCCTGTTGAAAGGCGCAAGATAATCGATGAGATAGCGGGAGTTGCTGAGTTCGACAACAAAAAGGAAAGGGCTCTCAGCGAGCTTGAGATCGTTCG
>JAHFZE010000101.1 GCA_020854785.1 Methanomethylovorans sp. | reverse complement strand
TATGTAGAGCATGCAATCCATAAATATATGCCTCGGTGGCTCAGCCCGGCAGAGCGAGTGACTTGTAATCACTAGGTCGCGTGTTCAAATCACGCCCGGGGCTTCTGAATTTCAAAGCAATGTCGCGAAAGCATTTGACAGCTCACGTATGTATCTTGGATTTTGAAGATAAAGATCTTCCATATATGACGATTTTTTGCCTACAACAGGCTACGTGATCTAAATCTGATGCCTGTATATAATGATGGTTCACATTGTACCTAGATGATCTAATCCAGAATACTTCAATATCTCTTTGATCAGATCTGGGTCCCCAAGAAGCTGTAAACTTTTGTTGTAGCTGTAATCCAATACGTGATCAAGTTCTTCATCATGGTCCCAGAGTTGCTCAAGGAACTCATAACCATATTTCTCTTGTATTTTATTCAGTACAAGAGTACAAACATAAACATCATCAACATATCCCATAGGTCCATAGATCTCTTCATATATCCGATCATTTGGAACTACAAAATATGCCAATGCAGAATTAATGAGCCTGCGATCCTCAGAATCAATGTTTTGACGAAGCAGATCACATAGGAGTGTGAAAAAATCAGGGATATAAAATATCAACTTATCAAAACACCCTTCTAAACCGTTGATCTCTTCTTGAAGATAGTCATAAAAGGTTTTCATCATTCATACTCCATCAATAAGAATTAAATAAGGATTATAGACAGAAGTATATTTATTTTTGGGAAAACTACCACCTATCGTCAGTCGTCTGAGTGTATGTAATTTCAATACCCTGTGAATTTTTCTCTGAATCACAGTTTCCAATTCAGTAAGTAGCATTACCTTAATACCGAACTCATTTCTAGACTGCCCTTATACTTTTTTCCAGCACAATATGAAACATGAAAAATTTTAAGGAGATCTACAGAGTTTTGGTGATTTCACCATAGGTTTTCGGTGATTGAACATTGTTTAACAGGAAAATCTGATTCTCTAATTTTCAATAACAAGGCATAACTATCCACACCAGATTGTTTCTATAGGTACTTTAATGAATGCAAAACCTAAATACGATCTTGTTCGTCCTTAATATAGGAAAAAATTCTCAAACCAAATAACTATGGCTGATGAAATAATTGATGATTTTGAGAGAATGCACAAAAAAGATGAGCGTATTGGAAAAATGCAAGAAGAAAATGAGAAGAAAATGCACACCACATCTATAAAAAATTCCATCAATATGGAGTTCGTGCCCATCCCTGCCGGCGAGTTCCAGATGGGTCAAAATAAGTATAGCTATGAAACAGCGGTTAATATAGTGATGAAACAATTTTATCTTGGAAAATATCTAGTGATCCAGAAAGAGTGGAGGTCCGTGATGGGTAACGATCCTTCATGTTTTGAAGGAGATGACAGACCTGTTGAATGTGTTTCCTGGAACGATGTACAGGAATATATTAAGAAATTGAACACAAAGGAAGACACTGATAAGTACCGCCTGCCCACCGAGGTAGAGTGGGAATATGCCTGCAGGGCAGGCACAGCCACAAGATATTCTTTTGGAGATGCTGATTCAAATTTGGGGGATTATGCCTGGTATTATGGCAACTCAGGGAATGGGACTCAGCCGGTAGGTAAAAAGAAACCGAATCCCTGGGGTTTGTATGATATGCATGGTAATTTATGGGAATGGTGTCATAACAGATATAACGAAAATCAGGAAAATGCTCTGGCTTATGCTAGCACCTGGGATGATGTTGTTGCCTCTAGCCCGGTCCTACGTGGGGGTAGCTGGGTCAACTACCCAAAGAAATGTAGATCAGCCTATCGAATAACCTTCCACCCGAACTACGGTCACTACTCTCTTGGATTTCGTCTTCTCAGGTCAGTGTAATATAAGAATTCACTATATAAGACTTAATTTTTATTTATATGTTGTTGTTTTACTGTTGATAATGGTAGAAATGCGTTGTTAAAGAGATGAGGGAACATAGCGAGCTATAGATAGAGAAAAGAAAAGAGTTTACTCTAACCAATGTCTTTATTCTGCAACCTTTTTATAGCATTTCCCCTTATTTATTTCTGTGAGTGGGAGAAGTAATCTTTTCATAGTTATTCTTTCAGCATTAGCAGGAGTACTATTGTATCTCATAAACTTTACAGTCTATGGCGTGGATCATCGTTCCGTTTTGACACAGCTCTTGGATCTTGTTCTTATCCTGCTTGCTTCCTATATAGTCCGTGTTGTCATAGAAGACATTATCAAAAAGAAAGCTCGCACCACCAGGGAAAGATACAACATGAGGAAGATCTCCTCAGCATTCATCACCTTAATAGCCGGTGGTATGTTATTGATCATTTTTTTCAAAGAAACTACTACTCTTATCATTGCATACGGTGTTTTCAGTGCTGGCGTGGTCATCGCCCTACAGGACGTTTTTCGCAACCTTGCCGGAGGTATCATGTTGCTGGTCACGCGTCCTTTCAACGCAGGGGATCGTATCCAGATGGGAGAAAGCTTCGGAGATGTGCTGGATATAACTTATTTTCATACCACACTTATGGAAATTCAAGAATGGGTAGATGGTGACCAGTACACCGGCAGGATAATGAATATACCTAATAGTTTTTTGCTTAATGGCACTGTGAAGAATTATACACGTCATTTCTCTTTCATATGGGATGAAGCAAGGATTTCTTTGATTCCTGGCAGTAACTGGAAAAAAGCACAGAAAATCATCTTTGAAACTGTCAATGATATTGTGAGCATTACTGTAATGAATGCGAAAGTAGAACTTCTAAACCTGGAACAAAAATATTTTCTGACAACTTACGATGTGGAAACTCAGACATATATCAAGCCTGAAAACGACCGTATTGATATATATGTAAGATACATCGTGAATCCCAGGCAGCGCAGGAAGTTAAAGAATACAATAATACAGGAACTTATGCTGGCTTTTGATGCTGAGGAGGACATAACTCTTGGAACTATAAGCAGTATTGAAATGAATGGTTCTTTGAGCGCTGCTATCTCAAGAAGCAAAGTTATAGATTCAAAGTAGAAATTATTTTAAAAACTAAAGAATACTATAAGTTTTATATCATTTTAAAAAGAAGGAAAGGAATAAACTCAAGCCTCATTCGTCCTCAATTTTTTCGCGTTATCGTACATCCACCTGGCATCGTCGCTCCTACCCATGCGTTCCAGCACAGCACCAAGATTTTCCATTGTGAGAGCGGCATACTCATTGCATGAAATGTCATCGGGATCTACACCGGCAACATCCATATACATCTGCAAAGCCGATTCGTACATGTGTTTTGCATCATCCAGTCTGTCCATGTTCCCAAAGAGCGTCCCCATATTATCAAGAGTGAAGGCAGCGTGCACCATATGCTCTGTGTTTTCCGGTTCCTGATCAAGCAGATAGTTGTAGATCCTCAAAGAATCCTCAAGCATCTGTTTCGCCTCCTCTTTCCTCCCCATCCTGGCAAGCATAGCACCCATATTGTTCATTGCCACTGCAGCCTTGCCAGCATGCTTGGAAGATGACTCGAGCTGATAGAGCAGTTCATATTTATCTAGGGCCTCTTCAAGAGCCTCATAAGCATCCTTTTTTCTGTCTAGGCATGCCAACAAGGATGCCTGATGGTCCAGGGAAGTTGCAAGGTCTTCCACAAGACCAGCATCCCCTTGATCAAGTTCACACATGAGAGAATAACTCTTAGATATCTTTTCCTGGCATCTCAACTCCTTTTCCTTGTCGCCGATAGTCGGCAACAGAGCTGTAAGCTCCTTCAGGACAGCATACATGCCTTTGAGATGATGCTTATTTCCCGGCATACTCATTAAGAAAAGATAATTATCAAGAGCCTGCCCAAACCTTTGCCTTGCCTCATCCACATGGCCAGTGTCAAGCAACGTCTGAGCCATTTCTCTTTCTGCAGCTGCAAGGTTGCGCCTGTGTTCAGAGTTCAAAGGCTCGATGTCCGCAAGCATAGCATATCCTTTGACAAGGAATTCCATGTCCCTCAGAATACTGCCTGACCGCTTGTTAAGATGAAGATCAGCTTCGAGTTTTTCCAGTACATCTATGGCTTTTTTAAGAGCTCTTTCCCTTGAACTATCGGCAGAGTGGATCTCCATATACAGATCAAATGCCTGCTCATATCTTCCTTTATCGAGTGCCAGATCAGCTAATCTTTCCTGTGTATCCATAATGCTCCCGTTATGTGTGATCTCTTTTGGTTCAGGGCCTGTTTCTTTGCGGCCTTCAGTGATCTTACTATAGATGCTTTCAAGCTCCTCAGCATCTGTAATACAAGACATGTTTATTTCTATGATATCGAACAATTTAGCCATATCAGATGAACGGTCATCTGCATCTTTTAGTTGCTTATGTAGATCTATAGCGTCTATAAGTGTCCTGATCGCATCCTCTTTGTTCCCGTAATCCAGCTGCACCCTACCAAGGGTTTCCATTATCCTTGCGTTGCAAATGATGCCTTCAGATGTGATCATCAGCTCACTGAGCTTATTATGCATTTCAAGCAGCCTTTCATATAATTCGGGATTTCCATTGCCTGACATTTCAAATAACTGCTCGCATGTTTGCATCAGAGAAGAATAGCCCTTATCAATGGTCTGCACGTCTTTTTGCCCGGAGGACAAAGATATGGCCTCTATGCCCTCTTCCAGCTTTTTAAGACCTTCCATTATCCTACCCTGAGAAACGAGCAGTTTTCCGAGTTTCAGCTGTATAGGTACGATGATCGAAGAATACTTAGAGGGTTCCTTTAAGAACTGCATCTCTTTTAGAACGTCCAGTGCTTCTTCGTATTTTGTTATTGCTTCATTTTCCTTGTGCATTTCTTCAAGCAAGTCTGCCATGGAGCTTAGAACAAAAGCTTTTTCCACCATCATTTCTTCATTTTCCGGCGTAAGCTTTGAAATCTCACCATACATTTGCAGGAGAGAAGCATAGCTTTGCAATGCATCTTCTTTTCTATCCAAGGATACAAACAAATGAGCCATCCTGCTAAGAACTAAAGCAACTCTTGCCTGGTAATACTCTGTCATATGACCCTGGTCAAGAAGCGAGGAATAGATATAAAGAACATTGGACAGCTTTTCCCGTGCCTGCTCAAGTTCTCCACTTTCGATAAGGAGATTTACCAGGTTTTCCAGCACCATAGCTTTTTTCTCAAAACAATGAGTATAATTCTCTGCAGGACACTGCTTATCATCGAGCATCTTCAGAGCTTTTTCGAACTTCCATTGAGCTTCAGCGCCCTGACCCATGTCTGCCAGAAGTCCACCCAGATTGTTCAAAGTAGAGATCATATTGGAACGTATCTGCGCATTCCTTGGATGCTCCCTGCGAAGTTCCCGGTAAAGAACAATGGCCTTCTCATAATTTGATTTCCCTTCTGCCTTTTTACCCCTGTCCACAAGCATAGAAGCAAATTTGCTGAGGGTAGTAGCTAATTGCTCTTTGAAGGATGGAGTGACTTCAACAAGTCTTTCTAACTTCCCAACTGCAAGAAAATACTGTTCAAAGGCTTCTTCCTCATCGCCCATGATATTAAGCAGTTCCTCAAGGTTCTGCATGACAGTAGCAAGAAGAGCAGGAGACGAAGCTCCCCATGAAAATTCTTCTGCCTTTTTGAGATTCTCAAGTGCTTCTACATGAAGGCCTTTCTCCTTCAAAGATACCCCTTTGTTAAGGTACCTTACAGCCATATCCCTTTCTCTGCTAGACATATCTATTCTTTTACCGTTTATCTTTATAAAATCAAGTTCATACTATAAGTATTCTGGTTATGTTATATGTCAAATTCATACTTCTATGAGCGTGTTTCCTTTAAGTATATGTAACCTGTGGAGAAGTATATATAGTTATTTTATTATATTATTATATTATTGCATATATGGGAGGAGAGGAAAAACGTGAGTAAAAACAGTCTTATTAAAACTGATCCTATGTTGGGATCCTATAAGAATTGCAATATAATTTCTCTTTTGAACTGCTGCGGCCATTATTTTGATATTGGTCTGCACATCAAAGCTGACAATAGTTCAGGATACAGACCAAATATAGTCTATAGAGGTTCTCATAGCCTATTTACATTAGGTCCATGATGAGCAACTGTAACAAAGGAAGAATAGCGAGGTTTTATCATTCAAATCATTTCAGATATGCACATGCATACGATCTATTCAGATGGAGACCTGTATCCTTCTGAATTGGTTACAAAAGCAAGGGACATTGGATTAAAAGCCATTAGTGTCACTGATCATGACACGGTGGATGGGCTTGAATCTGTTGAGCTCGAATGTAGGAAAATGGGGTTACATTTCATTCCGGGCATAGAGTTCACAACCAACTTCGATCCCCTGGGTATTGAAGTACATGTACTTGGCTACGGTTTTGATAAGGATGACCCATACCTCCAAAAGAAACTTGAGATCACAAAAAAGCGTGCATGGAAGTATGCCGACGAAATGGTGGAATTGCTTTCCTCACATGGCTGGCTTGTAGATTACTCGCGCCTTGAATTGGCAAAAGGTATTATCACAAAACATGATATTGCACTTGCTGTTATCAACAGGGACATGTCCACTTATGAGTTCCATGACCTGTGGCTCACTGAGAAATCCAAGTACTTCATAGATGTGGAGAAGTTCCAGATAGAAGAAGCCATTGATATTATTCATAAAGCAGGAGGCAAAGCAGTCGGAGCACATCTGATCCGTACCCTGGGCCAGTACAACAGCCTCCCCTTGCTTGCCGATGTTGTGGACCATTTTGTAAAATGCGGCATTGATGGCTTTGAAGTGTTCTATGGGAAAAACAACTGGCAACAGGTCAAGTCTATGTTGGAGCTGTGCCGTACATATGGTTTGATCATGACAGGGGGCTCGGACTACCATGGACCTGGAAGAGTTGGCAGATGTCCGTTGGGAAGCTACAACGTGCATAATTTCAATCATGACGAAGGAAAGCTTCTTAAGATCCTATCAAGATCACCAATACCCGCTTCCGGATCAACGGTATAGAAAAACATTTTGTCCGATGAATGACTTTCCGGCTTAAATATTTTGTCTACTTCAGATCAAAAGGAAATAAGAACTATCAGTAAAGATCTGCACGCCTGTCTGAGTAAACAGAGATCTCTGATCTTACCTTAGCAGTATTTTCAGTATCTATTGATTGCATGATGATACACTCATTCTCACCTGCCTCTACAAGCACATCACCCGCTGCACTAATTATGATGGACCCGCCAAAAAAGGAGGAGGCAGAAGAAGAACCTACCAGATTGCAGGCTATATGTGGTATCTGGTTCTCAATGGACCTCGCCAGGGCAAGAGTCCTCCATACATGTTTTCTGGGATGTGGGAATTGAGCGACAGTGACTAGCAGGTCTGCACCTTCAAGAGCCAGTTTTCTGGCTACTTCAGGAAAACGTAATTCATAACAGATCTCAAGCCCAATATTGAGATCGTATCTTTTAAGGAATATTGGATGCATGCTACTTCCGGCTGCGAAGTACTTTTTTTCCTGCATGAAAAGGTGACATTTGCGATAGACACCTGCAAGCTTGCCGTGCTCCACACAGAAGCCCATGTTATAGAACACAGGAACGCCTTCCTGGAACTGGGCTTCAATTATAGAGCCGATCATAGTACATTCCTTGCTCTTTGAGAAATCAATAAGTTTGCTTATGGTGGGGAATGGGGCTTCCTCTGCCAGATCACTGATTCCTTCATAGCAAAAACCTGTAGAGAAGACTTCAGGGAGTACAATGATATCAGCTCCTGATGACACCGCTTTTTCTGCCATGGACAGAGCTTTCGCTATATTCTCTGCTTTAGAACATTGTTCCACTTCCATTTGTATACATGCCGCACTTATGGAGACCGTAAACCATCACCTGCAACACCTATTTCCATGAAAGGTTTTATATCAAGCACTGGAGTGCCATCAATAGCATCCAGACCTCTGACAGTAAGTATATTTCCTTTGACTTCCAGCAATTCCACCAGCGTAAGCCCTATACTGTTAGGTCTTTTAGGTGACCTGGAAGCAAAGACACCTGATATCTTCCCATCATAACGTCTCTTTTGGATCAGATCGTAGCCTTCCGAGCGGTCAAAATAGAACAGCACATAGATCTTAGAGAAATCTGTTATGTGTTTAAGACCACCCTGCAGTTCCTCTTTCAAGATGATCTGTGATATCGAAGGATATATCGTCTCATCAAAAACAGCTTCTCTAAAAGAATTATGTACGTATCCTATAGGGTACATTTGAATAGGCTCATTATGCTTGAATTCCAGATCATCACTGCCTGAAGTTACTATTGATACCAAAAAACTATATTTCAAAAATGCGATCACACCTCTACAAGCTTTGTTTGCTTTGTTTTTGGAGTAAGCCCACTTACATCCACAAGATCTTTGATAGTATCTGTCAATACCATATTTGCCGTGGAGATAAGTTGAGCATCTTCAGCCTTTATTTCATAGGCTGGATCGTTTGCAGG
>JAHFZE010000009.1 GCA_020854785.1 Methanomethylovorans sp. | reverse complement strand
CTATCACAGTGGAAGCCATTATGTAAGGGTCTGAGAGCATAGCTTTTTCCAGAATTGCTGGGTCCTGTATGGATAGATCGAGGGAAGAATAGGCTTTGTTCGTCAAAAAAAGGCTAATCAGAGATCCCAGTATCGAAGGCAGGAACCCATAGGCAACAAATTCAAGGACCCTTTTGAAATTTCCCTGTCCACCCACAAAAGACGAGATCAGGTAAAATATACCGCTGTATATCACCCACATAATGGACGTAATATAATAGCAAATATAGCGCCAATGGCCACACCGATCTGGGCAACGGACGCCACATCACTAGGCAGGTTCCCTATTACCTTGCTTGCGATCATGTAGGCACTGATGGCTGATATAAGGGCCATTGACCCCAGTATCATGAGGGGTGGTTTAAGATCAACCTCTTCTTTTATCTTCTTTTCAAAGAATCCACCGGGATTGGTAAGAACTTCCAACATTATGCACACCTTTTATCTTGCTTAACTAATTTTATATAATAAATCTCTTTCTATTAATACTTTTTATGGATGCAGTCTATTTGATTAGTTTATGTAAAAAATGTATTTCCAACTAAATCAGATCATATGTTCAATAATATCGGGATCTATGAGCAGGGTTTTTATTCCTTTGTTTCTTACCTGCACGCTCATTTATAGTGGATAATGTCTGCAATGATCTTTGTAAACGTTTTGAAGTCAGAATTAATGACCATTCCTGTAAGTTGATCGAAAGTTCTAAGACCTGTTTTTTGTCCTTTCTTCCTTTTTGTTTTCAGCCAAGAGCCTGGTAAAGTATATGAAGCATATAGATCAGGTAAAGTCCGATCGGTATTCCTACGGTGATCAGGGCATTCTGGACATTAAGGTCTCTGGAGTGGACCATAGCAAAAACCCATATATTTGCGCTCCATAAGACCATGATAATGCTAATGGCATTAGCGGCTATCACGTAAGGAGTTTTGAGCATGGCCTGTTCTATGGCTTGCGGGTCATTAATTGAAAAATCTGTAAACAGGCACATACATGTTATCAGCACCAGGCTAATGGCAGAACTTACTACCATAGGGAGGAATCCATAGGCAACAAATTCAAGGACCCTTGTGAAATATCCTTTTCCAGCTAAAGGATATGATAGGGCATAGAATATGCCACCGATGATCAGCCACCCGGCCATTCCCGAGACCATGATGGCAATCAATCCAAAAGTTATCACAATCAGCTGTGCAATGGTAGGTATGTCTTCCAGCAGATTTCCCATCAATTCTCTCATCAATATGAAAGCATTGATCAGGATAAGAAGCGACAATGTGCCAATTATAGCATACGGCCGTTTTAGATCAATTTCCTCTTTGATCATTTTTTCAAAGAATCCGCCAGGATCGGTAAGTACTTCCAGCATTATTTACTCCACTCTCTCCAAAATAATCATTTACAGCAACGATCAATTTGTTAACCTTTTTTGCTTAACTCTTTTCATTGCATGTTTTTTCCAAGAATATAAATAGATTTGGCTCTATCTACTTGTGTGTTCACATTTCAGATCCTTCAAATGGGGTAGAGAGCTTGAATAGTGCAATATCACAGAATGGCAATCCTATCATTGAATTGAAGGATCTGTGCAAGAGTTACTGGGCAGGCAATATGGAGATCCAGATACTCAAGAGCATCAATATGAAAGTGTATCCTGGGGAGTTCCTGGCTATAATGGGTCCATCCGGGTCAGGGAAAAGCACTCTCATGAATATGATAGGATGCCTTGACAGGCCTACCTGTGGGCAGGTGCTACTCATGGGTCAGGACATCAATACAATATCTGACTCGCAGCTTGCGCAATTGAGAGGTCTTGAAATAGGATTTGTGTTCCAGAACTTCAACCTTGTTCCCAGGTTGTCTGCGACCCAGAACATTCTCCTTCCTACCTATGCCAATACAAAAAACGGTATCGAACCGGGTAAAAGGGCAAATGAGCTGATCAAACTTGTGGGTCTTGAAGATCGCCGCAACAATCGCCCTTCTGAACTTTCTGGAGGGCAGCAACAGCGAGTGGCTATAGCACGGGCTTTGATCAATGATCCATCTATAATCCTGGCAGATGAACCTACAGGGAACCTTGACAGCAAGACGGGATTAGAGATCATGGATATGTTCAAGGACCTTAATACAAAAGGAAGGACCATTATTATGATAACTCATGATTCCAGTCTTGCAAGCTATGCTGACAGAGTGGTATACTTGAAGGATGGCGTGCTTAATAACTAGGTGGTGGTAAATATCAGAACCATTTTGAAATATTTTTGTTTAATTCTTGTTTCATGCTTACTTTCAACGGGAGTTGCATGTGCGGCCTCGGGTTCAGCTCTTAGTGTCAGTGTCCTTAAATATGAACCTGTGCCTGCAGAGATCGGTAAATATGTTGACATATGGATCAAGGTAGAGAACACAGGTTCAGGCAGATCAGAGGACCTTTCTATAAAAATGGTCCCAGAGTATCCTCTGTCTCTGGATTCAGAAGCTAATGCCCTTAAAAACATCGGTATACTTAGGCCAAAAAGTGCGGCAGTACACAAATACAGATTATTTGTGGACGAAGGCTCAAAACAAGGAGTTGCTTCTTTTGACATCCAATACCAGAAAGAAAAGGATGGCGCCTGGGTAGAGGAGACCTTTGAGATAACTGTGGGCTCTACAACCTTTAACAGCAAAGGCAATGTTCAGATAGAAGGCGATCCCGTAAAAGAACCGGAAGTTTTTATGCCGGGTGACACCGGAACTATTACATTCACTCTCAAAAACAGTGCAAATGCATATTCTGTGACCATCAATGGTGAGGACTTTGATACAAATGCCCGGGTACAATCTGCGACCTTGAAAGGAACGGATGGTATAACGATCGCTACTGACACCTATTATGGAAATGGCATCCTGGGTCCGGGTGAATCGATGGTCCTCACCTACAACATAAATGTTGATGAAAACATATCAGATGGTACTTACTATCTTGATTTTTCAACAATAGGCAGCTCTCATTCATATAATAACAACTGGCGTATTCCTTTAAAGGTTGATTCCTCTTCTGTGCGCATTGTTCCCTCCAAACCTCTTAAACTGGAGAACGGAAAAGGAACTCTGGAGTTCGATGTTGCTAATATACATCCGAACAAACTGTCATCGGTAAGTGTCAGGCTTGAAGCAGATGATGTGGATTTTGCTCCCACTGAGTACTTCATTGGTTCCATGGACCCGGATGAACTTTTTACAATACAGATATACGGGGAAACATCTTCTCATAATTCTCCCCGAGAATTAAACATCACTGCAAATTACAGGAATGGCCTTAACGAACATGAAGAGCTCATCGATGTGAAGGAATTACAACTGGAAACTGTAAAAGAATCAGGTGCTATCGGTTCTCTGGTATCAGTGCTTCTCATTGCCGTCCTTGCAGGTGCCGGCTACTTCATTTATAAGCACAGAAAGCAAAAGTGAGGCGTTGAATGATAAGCCTCCGGCGATCCGTTGATATTTCGATAGGCAGTATCAGCAGCTCAAAGATGCGATCTGTCCTTACGACTCTGGGCATCATTATCGGAGTAGCTGCCGTGATAGCTAATGTGTCCCTTGGTGCCAGTTTTAATGAGTTCTTCAATGATGAGATAGGTGCCGTTGGTTCAAATTTCATAGTGATCTACAGCCAGGGAGTCAATGTTTTTTTTGATAAGGAACTTGATCTGATAAGGAACACTCCGGGGGTCGTAGGTGTTTCCCCGGTCAATCAGCAGATGGGCAGGGTCACTTATCTCTCAACTTCCAGGCAGATAGACATACAGGGTGTTATAGCGGATTATGGGGAAGTTGCAAATATAAAAATGGATGCAGGGGGTTTTCTTGATGATAAGGACCAGTATGTTGCAGTATTAGGGTCAGAGGTTGCTTATGAGAAGTTCGATAAGAAGGTATCTGTAAAGAACCCCATTGAAATCACATTCAGAAGAGAGGATGGGGGCGTAGTCACACAAAAGTTCATAGTCAAAGGCATTATACAGGATCCAAACACTGCTTTTGTGCAGACTGGTGTGGAGCCCGAGATAAGGATATTTATTCCCATAGGTATCATGAACCAGATGCTTGGAAAAGACGATTATGGTGGTTTTTTCATAAAGGCATCAAGTCTGGATATGGTACGTGAAACAGCTGATGAGATAGATGATCGTCTGGCCAGGAATCTGGGAGTTTCGACAAGGGAACTGGAGAACGATGATACAAAACCCTATGTCATGTTCGATCAAATAGATGCCCTGGAGCAGACAGACCAGGTTTCTACCGCCCTTACTTCTTTATTGACCTCCGTGGCATTGATATCTCTCATAGTGGGCTCCATCGGCATCATGAATATCATGCTTGTTACAGTAACCGAAAGGACAAGGGAGATCGGTCTTATGAAGTCGCTTGGGTATACCCGGAAGGATATACTCACCTTGTTCTTGATAGAATCCACAATACTGAGCCTTTTAGGTGGCATATGTGGTACTGTCCTGGGTATTGGTGTTGCATTCATTGCAAACTATTTCCTTGATCTGCCCAGTGTATTTCCGGTGAACCAGATCCTCATCGGTTTTATAGTATCTATTTTGGTCGGTCTGGTGGCAGGTATCTACCCTGCTAATAAAGCATCGAGGATGGATCCGGTGGAGGCTTTCAGGCATGAGTGAGGTGTCACCAGTTGGTTAACATCCAAGAGGCTCTGGATCTGGGCATGGGAAGTATCACGCATGCAAAGCTTCGCTCTGCTCTTACAACATTGGGTATCATTATCGGAGTGGCAGCAGTTGTAGCTAATGTTTCCCTTGGGGCTAGCTTCAATCAGTTCTTTACTGATGAACTGGGAACTCAGGGGTCCAATTTCATTGTCATCTATAGTCAGGATGTGAACATTCTCCATGAAAATGAACTTAATATTGTCAGGAATACTCCAGGTGTGGAGGGTGTTTCGCCCAGTAACGGACAAATGGCCGCTGTGACATATCTTTCTTCTAAAAGGCAGATAGATGTACAAGGTGTGTCCCAGGACGCTGAGGATATATTGAATATCCAGCTTGAAGAAGGCAACTTTCTCACTGACAAGGATAAATATATAGCTGTATTGGGCTGGAAGGTTGCTAATGAGAAGTTCAAACGCAACGTGTCTATTAATAATTATATAGATATTACCTTTATAAGAACGGATGGTTCCACAGTATCTCAAAAATTCAAGGTAAAAGGCATTATAGAATCTCCAAAGAATGCTTTTGTTCAGGGTGGTCCTGACAGGGACATTACGATATACATACCGATCGCTACTATGAACGGGCTGCTCAATGTCTCTGATTATGGAGGTATAACGGCCAAGACCAGCAGTGCAGAATCTGTAAGCGCTGTTTCAGATGAGGTTGACCGCAGGCTGGCTCGTGCTCTTGGTGTTTCTGCAAGGGATATTGATAATGATGATGTGAAACCCTACAGGATCTTCAATCAGGCGGAGATCATCGAGCAATTGGATCAGCTTGCGAACACGCTTACGATCCTTATAACCTTGGTTGCACTTGTGGCTCTTGTTGTGGGTTCCATCGGGATCATGAACATCATGCTGGTCACAGTTACCGAAAGAACACGGGAGATAGGCCTGATGAAATCTTTAGGTTTTAAGAAGACCGATATTCTTCTACTTTTTATGATAGAATCCACTCTCTTAGGTACAATAGGGGGGGTTCTTGGAGTGCTTTTTGGAGCTGTAGCTTCTTACGCGGTGCAAAGTTATCTGTCTATACCTCATGTTTTCCCTCCATATTTGATCCTGCTGGGCTTTAGCATTGCGTTTGTTGTAGGTCTGGTCGCCGGTGTATATCCTGCCAACAAAGCAGCATCCATGAACCCTGTAGAAGCACTAAGACATGAATGAACAAATGTTTTGGTTTTAAATAGGACTGTTCATATCTCTCCTATAAGAGGTGAAAAAATGCTTGTTACTACTACAAATGATGTAAATGGTAAGGAGCTGGAGATACTTGGAGTCGTTTTTGGTAATACTGTACGTGCAAAGAACATCGGAAGCGATATTGCTGCAGGTCTGCAGAATTTAGTAGGCGGTGAATTGAAAGGTTATTCTGATCTGCTTTCGCAATCCAGAAAAGAATCATTACAGAGAATGGTAGAAGAAGCAGAGAAACTGAACGCTGATGCGGTTGTAAATGTGCGCTTCACGACCTCTCAGACCATGGCCGGAGCAGCAGAACTTCTGGCTTATGGGACCGCTGTAAAGTTCAAAAGGATATGAAACTATGGTTCATATCCTCTTTCAAGGCTCTTTTCTCAGTCAATGAAATATACTTTCACTGGAGGTATCCCATTGAACTCTACTGAGCAATAGCTGTATGTGTATGCTCCGGTAGTAAGTATGTATATCCTGTCCTCTTCTTTTATGTCTTTAGGCAATTCGTATTTGAAATTCTCATAGAGTATGTCCATACTATCGCATGTAGGTCCGGCAAGGATCACTTCTTTGCCTCCATTGCCATTATATCCTTTCTCAGGGTAGATAGGATACTTTATTGCCTCATCTAAAGTCTCTATAAGCCCTCCGAACTTGCCTATGTCCAGATAGACCCATTCATACTGGCTAGAATCGGATTTTTTTGAAATGAGCACGATCTCTGTAACTACGACACCTGCATCTCCTGCTATATATCTGCCTGGTTCTATAAGGATCTCTGGCAGTTCATCCCCAAAGTATTCGTGCAGATATGTTGTAATGATCTCGGCGTATTGCTGAGTGCTGCGAGTGGGTTTAAGATATTTTGCAGGGAACCCTCCTCCCAGATTTACCATTTTCAGCTCTATTCCTTCATAACGCTTAACGTCATCAAACAAATATTTGCATTGTGATATCGCGTGATCCCATTCTCCAATATCCCTCTGCTGCGATCCTACGTGGAAAGAAAGTCCATATGGGATCAACCCCAGTTCTTTAGCTTCAACGATCAGAGAATATATCTGGCCTGTGTGTGCACCGAACTTTCTGGATAGAGGCCAATCTGCCCCGTTACTTTCAGTGAGTAATCTAAAAAATACCTTTGATCCAGGTGCGTTGGCTGCTATTTTTTTGAGATCGTTGTGGGAATCTGTAACAAAAAGCCTGATTCCATATTCATAGGCTTTTTTTATGTCCTTTGCTTTTTTTATGGTATTGCCGTAACTCATCCTGTCGGGACTTATTCCCATCCTTAGAAGCTGTTCCATCTCATATATGGTCGCCACGTCAAAATTAGACCCTTTTTTGTGTAACAGCCTCACTACTTCTTCAGCAGGGTTTGCTTTCATTGCATAGTAGATCTTGGCAAAGGGAAGGTTGTGCTTCAGTTCATCGTATTTCTCTTCGATCTTCTTCCGGCTGAGTAAGATAAAAGGAGTTTCTTTGTCCTTTGAGAACTCTCTTATTCTTTGTAACTCTTCTGGAGATAGGTATTCCGAAATGCTTATAGGGTGTTCCAAGGCTGCTATCACCTCTTTATATATTTAAAACGGCCTCTACATAGTATTCTATAGAATTTATGTAAAAGTGATCGATCATGTTCCAATGGGCAATACTCATTGTTCAGGGACCTGGATATAGTGTTCTCTCTTAAATTTGTATTTGAACAGGTATTGCTTTTTGTACCTATCAGTACCACACCTGAAAGTATACAGGCGCATCCCTCAAGGGTATATGAGAATATCTGTTCATGCAGGATAAGGTATCCAAAAAATATGCCTGCAACGGGTTCGATAAGAGATATGACACTAAGATTTTGGGCTTTGACATGCCTGGCGCTTCTGTAATAGAGCAGTGAACCAAAAGTTGTCATGACCATCCCAAATAATATTAGTTCCTGTATGTTCATCAAAAGTATTCTAGGGCTTACAAGACTTGCATAGG
>JAHFZE010000065.1 GCA_020854785.1 Methanomethylovorans sp. | reverse complement strand
TCTTCACCCTCAAAAATTGCCTTGGCAATTGATTTGGCTGGCTCTGCTTTGGGGAATTTCTCAGCGGCCATGTCCTCAGGTGTCTGTGCCTTCTCCATCTGCACATTGTACCTAATTAGTATTTTACTGGGGTCTAAATCCATTTATTTACCTCCTTATTGTTCCATGTTGCATGCATAAATGCACTGCAACTTAAACATGTGGCAGTCAGATAACAGGCTGATCAAGTTGTAATGAGATCTCTCCCCTTACACCTAACACCTTCTACCTGTTCTCCTTCCTTTCCACAAAAGCAAGTACAATTACTCAACATATAAGTATTGCGGTTAAAGCCTTTTTTGCACCCATATTTTAAATCGATATACCGGATAATTTTAATAAAAATCTATTTTTTAAATTAGAATAATATTTTTACTTTGTTTAATGCAAAAATGCTCTAAAGAAGCTTTTATGAACATATAGACAGAAAAAAGGAGTTAGATTCTCATTTTAGGACAATTAAAAGCTCATTTACTAAAAAAAAGCAAATTAACTCGTTAATTTGTATCATAATAAATTAATCCTAGTAGAAATATACATATCATATGGAACGAGCTGAATTTGCTTATATATGCGGTAACAAAAAACATGCGTGTCTTTTAAATTAATTTATTTAGTTACAGTCTCAAAAATATCTATACACCATCCAATTTTAACTGATCAAAGGGTGCCCAACCAAAAATGATATATAGTACATTTATTCCGTGCCTTTTGTACGGAAAGAACTATTTTGCACAAAACAAATAGTTAAGTTTAAATGCAGACACTTTTTCTGCAAATGAAACAAGTAAATAAAAATAAAAAGAGTGTTGTGAACTTTGAACTTATTACTGCATTAGAACATTATTTGCTCAAAGAAATATGGTGATGGTGCTTATCACTCTTTTTATGGACTTTTATACCTTTTAATGCAAATGCATCGACAACACTGGAATCAACCAAATTTTCCAAAATTTTTTTATCGATGTTGGAAACCGCAGACAATATTTTGAACTTGGGAACCTCGGTCTTCGAGGCAATGAGCTCCATGACCGGTTCCTCATAGTGGGCCGTAATGTTCATTTTCACAGTCTCACTTCCATTTTCCAGAAACATCTTGATATGCCCCACAAACTCCGGACTGTGTTCCAGAACCTTGGATTTGATCAGATCCATTGTCTCCTTTACAACTGTCCTGGCAACATCCGGGAGTATATTACCACCGTCTACAATGAACTCTGTTGCATAACTGCTGATCCCTGAAGCTTCTATGGAATCCATGCTCTCATCAGCAACCAGTCCCCCTTCAATTGCCTGCAGCTCCGGACTTACGGTACGAAGCTCACCTGCAGTTTTTCCGGCTGTATCTTCTTCTAATAGCAGCTTGATAAAATTGTACCAATGCTCATCATTTAACTTTGTGGATAGCTGAATGACCTTGGCTTTAGGATTAAGTTGCTGCACTGATGCCTCAATTATAGGGACCTGACGTGGTTCCATAAGATCGATCTTATTGATCCCCAGGACCTCAGCATCAATGATCTGCCGCATGGAGAAATGCCTAACTTCTTTCATAAGCTGCTTGAACCTGCTTCCATCAATAAGTGTGACCAACGGGGCAACCATTGTATCTTTTATATTCATTAACTCGATATCATTTTTGATGATCTGAGGGAAAGCGATACCTGTTGGTTCTATCAGTAAGATATCGGGCTGGAACTCTTTCATGAGCTCAGAGATCGTAATTTTCATGTTAACTTTAAGAGTGCAGCAGATGCACCCGTTGGTAAGTTCCGTAGTATCCAATCCATACTTAGAAATAACATCTCCATCGATACCGATCTCACCTATCTCATTCACGATAATGGCGACCTTTTTACCCTGCGCACTGAGTTCTGTACCAAGTCTTATAAGAGTGGAAGTCTTGCCACTGCCCAGAAATCCACCTATTACTATTGCTCTCATTAAAATACCATCCATAAAAAGAAAGTGGAGGATCAGATCTCCATTACTTTCAGGTTACTCCACTGGAATTTATCCGGCGGGCATGCCCTGATGCACCTCTTGCAATTTGAACCATCACATAGGTCAGACCTGATCATCACAAAGCCTGCATCATCTATAGAAATAGCATCAGTTGGACATACCTTTATACATTTCTGGCACTCCGGACAGTCCACTTTCATGGTAAGGTATGTGCCCACCTGTTCCAGCACTTCAAGACCTTCTTCTCCCAATACAGGAATATCTCTCTGCACACGCCTGTCAACTTTAACCGTCTTTGAAGCTTCTTCTATGACAGGCAGGCCTTTTTTCTTGAGTATCTTCTGGAGCATCTTGAAAGGCATGCCTTCGGTCCAGTAGGAGATCTCCTGGATATATGCGTCCTTGAACGCCGGATCTGTTGCGAACATCACATGATTGCTCAGGATCTTCCTTGCAATGTCCTGCAGTTCCCAGAGCCTATCCTCTGAAAGCAGTATCTCTCGTGCAACAGAAAGTGAAGTGTTTCCAATTTGTATCACCTCGTCCACATTAAAGGGTACCATCCCTACATGATGAGCCTTGACCGCATCCATATAGGTTCCTGCGGCACCGGACATGTATGCCTTGCTTATATCGCTTACCTCGATACCTGCAGCCTTACAAAGAGCAAGATGCCCAGCACGAAGTGCACCCATGGCAAGTCCTGCTTCACTTACATCCTGCTCAAAGAACTTTACCTTATCCTGCAAATGCAGGATATGATCAGGAGTATTTATCTTGGGCAGTTGTATCACACCTGCCTTCATACCAGCATCAACGACAGCTATAACACCAGTTCCTGTTATACCCTTAGCTTTAAGCGGATGATCTTCAACAACCTCACCACTCTTTGGGTCTACAAGCTTTGCTTTTATAGTGTTCATTTCATCGTCAAGCACATAGTTCCTTAGATTACCATTCTCGAACACGACATCAGATATCACAAAGGGAGAAGCAAGCTTCCCGTGAGCTATCTGCTGGCCTTCAAGCGCAGGGCCTGCTGCAGCGGAACCAGTATAGATCGTACCATTTACTATCAGTGCCATCTCGGCATTAGTTCCATAGTCAGTAGCTATAGCAATATCTGTTGTTTCCAGGAACCCGGATTTAATTATCAGGGCAAGAGCATCAGCACCTATTTCATGCTTTATGGCCGGAGGAACCCTTAGAGTTGCATTCGGATAGACCTCAAGACCAGGTACATCACTGCAATTTAAAATAGCTGCATCCCTTTTTTGCTCTTTGATGTTCAATTTTTCCTTTTTCCTTTCACCGGCGTATGCAAGGTCATCAATGGGTATACCCTGGAAAATAGACAACTGAATCGGGTTACCACAAATGGCCAATCTTTCAAGTTCCTCTGGTTTGATCCCAAGCTGCTCAATGACCTTCCTTACAGCATTCACATGAAGCCCGTGCGCAAGATCCTGGCCATAGGTAATAGCAAAATCCAGATGGTCCATGATGTTTGCACCTGGCAGAGGATTTCTCAGCGTAATAACTGTCTTTTTTATTTCCCCTGAATCAAGATCGACCTTCTGTGCACGGATCCCACTGGTCCCTATATCTACTGCAACACCTAGTCTCATTTTTATTCCTCTGGATGTGTGTTCTTAATAAATTATGTATCTTCTCGTAGAGAACTATATATTCTTTTACATCACATCCTACAAAAAACATGCGGGTTTGTTTCCTCTACCGAAGAAAGAGTTAATATATTAAGACTACTGCCAGATCCTGTCAGTAACTGCATACTTTAATATAGTATGAATATAGAGCCTGCTTGATCCCGGGGAACTAAAAAACTTAGCTCTTTTCAATTAGCTTGGATCCCTTATCAGTAAGCACATATTCCACGGCTCCCAAACCAGTGGGACATGCATTGCAGGAAGAACAAGAACCACATGCATGAGAAATGGCAGTATCTTCCTTTCTGATATAGCCCATCTGTTCCAGAGTCCTGACCCTGTCTTTTAACTGTTGTCCCGACATACCCATGATAGCAGCAGTTTCGTTCAATGACATCCTTTCAACAAATATATGCCTTAATATTTCGGAGATCATGTAAATTACCTGGTTTATTTGTTCATAGCCCTGAATTCTTTTCTCCATATAAGGTATCCGCATAACGGCAGTATCCCGAGATATATTGCTGGTCTAAGATCATATAAAATATCCCAGCCGCAGATTTCCGTATCATTCAACAGATATAGTTCCATCCAGTTACCTGCTATCACAAGAACATAGACCACTGTAAATAATATTGAGATCAATATACCCACATAGACATAAGCAATGCCTTCATTCAATCCGTTCCTCAGTTCTATTAGACCATAAAGGAAGATACTGCCAATAAGCACCAGTATCAAACTGCCTATCAGATCCGAAGGTGCAAAGAGTAGCCCAATAAGACCATTTTCAAAGGAATTGACCGGAAATAGATCCAGCACGGTGGATAAACTAAAAACGAACTGAATACTGCCTGCCAGCAGATACAGGAAGCCGGCAAGGAATGCAAAAAACATCTTTTCTTTTGATCGACCCGAATATTGTTCCATAGAGATCCCTCAATTAAGCAGCTTTCCTCCCTGGAACACTATAAAGGCCAACAGCCAGGCAACGGCTAACCCATAAGCTACGGAAAAAGCAGTCCATTTCCATGATCCAGTCTCTTTTTTGATTATCCCCACCACTGCTATGCAGGGCATATACAACAGACTGAAAACCATCAGGCTCAGTGCTGTGATACCATACATGTTCGGATCAGCAAGCAAGCTGTCTGTAAGTGCAAGCTCATCATCACCAACCCCATACAAAACGCCCAGAGATGCCACAACTATCTCTTTGGCCACGAATCCAAACAGCAGAGATACAGATATCTTCCAGTCAAAGCCAAGGGGACCCAGAAGAGGTTGGATGGCATGTCCTACAATGCCTATAAAACTGTCCTCGCTGCCATATTCAACTCCCCATGGCAAGGCAGCCAGCAGCCATATAACGACAGAACCCCCCAGGATTATAGTTCCGGCTTTTCTAATGTACATCGAACCATTGTCCCACATATGGCGTATACTGTTCTTTAAAGTTGGGACCCTGTATGGCGGAAGCTCCAGGATGAATGGGGCCGGATGACCTTTAAGAGTGGTAGTGCGCAATAACTTTGCAGAAGCCACAGCTACGAGTATGCCCAGCAGATATATGCAAAAGATAACAGTTCCGGCATTTTTACTGAAAAAAGTACCTGCAAATAGTATATAGATAGGCAACCTTGCCCCGCAGGAAATGAAAGGGACCACCATGATGGTAGCCATACGGTCCATTCTATCCTCTATGCTACGAGTGGCCATAATAGCCGGTACATTGCATCCAAAACCAAGTAACATGGGAATAAATGACTTGCCCTGCAATCCTATCTTGTACATGACCCTGTCTACGATAAAAGCAGCTCTGGCCAGATAGCCGCTGTCCTCAAGCATAGAAAGCAGGAAGAAAAGGATGAAGATATTGGGTATGAACAAGAACACTGAACCCACACCTCCAATAATACCCTCTCCGATCAGCGATGCAAGCCATTCTGGACGAATATAAAATGCAGCCGTTTCTCCCAACCATACAAAGATCATTTCAATAATGACCATAAAGGGATTTGCAAAACTGAAAGTGAGCTCAAAGGCACCCCACATAAGAGCCAGGAAGATAGGAATACCCAGATACTTATTGGTCATGACACGGTCGACCATGTCAGAAGTAGTCATACGCGTCATGCAGCGTTCGCACATCTGAGGGAACATGGCACTAATGACCTCATACCTTTTGTCTGCCATCAAAGCTTCGTATTCCTCAATATCTACACTTTCAAGGATGCTTTTTATCTGTAGGGCTACACTACTTCCTGAGATCTTACGAAGGATGTTCTCATCTCCATCCAAGAGTCTTACAGCCAGCCACCTTAGAGGATACCTTGAGGCAAGACCATCTTCTTGAGAAAGTACCTTCTCTACCTCTATTATCCTGGATTCTATCTCATCGCCATAACCTATTTCCCTGCTATGATGGTTTTCCTTTTGCTTTTCAGCTATCACAGTGTCCAGAAGTTCAGATATACCTACGTTATCACTTGCTATAGTGAGAACGACAGGCATAGCAAGAATTTTTTCCATATTCTCTACATGGAGCTTGTCTCCCCTTTCTTCTGCCAGGTCATACATATTGAGAGCAATGATCATTTTTGAACCAAGTTCCATGAGCTGCGTGGTCAGATACAGATTTCTCTCTATATTTGTAGCATCCACTATCTGCACAACTACATCTGGCTTTTCATCAACAATGAAATCCCTGGCTACAACCTCGTCCAGAGAATAAGCAGTAAGGCTGTAAGTTCCAGGAAGGTCAACGACCTCTATTTCATATCCCTTGTGCATCTTAAAACCGCTTTTCTTTTCAACTGTCACACCCGGCCAGTTTCCCACATGCTGCCTGGAACCGGTTATCATATTGAAAAGAGTGGTCTTTCCCACATTAGGGTTACCCGTAAGGGCTACTCTGATCCTGTTATCTGCCATTGTTCCCCCACTACATATCAACAGAAACAAAGAAAAAGGCGTTATTTGGTCTCATTATAAAATATCCTAGCGCGGTATTATACAATGGTCTCTACTACAACGTTCACAGCTTCTTGTTTTCTCATGGACAGACTGTAACCTTTGATTCGGAACTCAATTGGATCACCTAAAGGTGCAGTTCTTACGACCTCTATTTCTGAACCCGGGACCATTCCCATGTCCATGAGCTTCCTCCTTACCGTACCTTTGGCAAGAACTTTGATAATTCTTGCCTTTTCACCAGGTCGAAGATCATTTAGTGTACTTTCCACCATTATATTTCCCTTTTTACAAAGCTGCTATTTTTGAAGATTAAACATGATTCTATATATATAGCGATTTCGGATTAGCTAATTTATTTAATCTCACAAAAAACATTCAAATCCACAGGTACCAAAGAGCACAACAAAGTAGAATAGCATTTGAATTATCATTTCTGATATTTCTTGTTCTCGTTTCCATGAACTGGGCACTTGCCCCGTGAAGAAAGGGTGCAGTCGATGTTTTCACCAGTATCATAGAAATATTTAAAGTGGTCAAGGCATAACGGCAGATCCTTGTTGAAATTCATATATTCCACAAATTTTGTTAACCTGTCGAATGTTTGGGGAGTAAGTATGTGTTCTATCCTGCAAGCATCATGATTAGCTATTTCTTCATCAAGACCTATTATCAACAGAAAATCCCGGATAGTGCTATGTTTTTCCATTGTCCTCTTTGCTATCCTTTCCCCTTCAGCGGTGAGCGTGACCCCGCCATATTTCTCATAATTGATATACCCCATCTTAGTAAGCTTCTTGAACATACCTGTGACACTGGGCGAACTGAGTTCCAGTTCTCTGGACACGTCTTTTACCTGAGCATAACCTTTCTTTTCGATTATTTTCTCGATCGCCTTCAAATAGTCTTCAGTTCTTTCAGTTGTCATGGAACATTACCTTATCTTCATAAGCTAATAACATTTGGAATGAGAGTTACATTACTATTTAAGTATAGCGATTTGCTTATATACTAACCTAAAAATGGGACATCACATTGCAAAATAAGAAGTAATCCACACTTTTTAGAAGCATTTGTTCTAAATAAGGATGGGAACTAAAAGGATTATCAGCCATTCAGATACTTTTCAAGCCTGTCCATACCTTCTGAGATATTCTCGATGCTGTTAGCATACGAAAATCTCAGATAACCTTCAGCCCCATCACCAAAATCAATACCTGGAGTAACTGCAACTCCAGCTTCTTCCAGGATCCGCCAGCTAAGTTCCAGTGAACTGGCACCATATTGCTTCGCATCTGCCAGTATGTAGTAAGCACCCATAGGCGATGCTCTTACATTAAGCCCTATTTTCCTTATCCTGTCAAGCATGTAACGCCTGCGCTTGTCATAGGTCCTTACCATCTCAAGAACCTGGTCCTGAGGACCTTTAAGCGCAGCCACGCCTGCATGCTGAACAAAGGAGTTGGTAGATATGAAAAAATTCTGCTGGAGCTTCTGCAATGTACGCACATACTGTTTTGGGACTATCAAATATCCTAATCGCCAGCCGGTCATAGCGTACAGTTTAGAAAAACCGTTTAGCACAAAAGCATTATCCGTATATTCAAGAATGGTATGGTCCTCGCCCTCATAGACCAGTCCCTGGTAGATCTCATCAGATATGATAGGCACATCTGCCGCCACAGTTGCCAGCTCCATGAGCTGCTTTTCGGTCATTACCTGTCCAGTGGGATTACATGGAGAATTGATAAGTATAGCCTTTGTTTTGGGATTTATGGCCTTGCATACATCTGCTGGCTCCAGGATGAATCCGTCCTCCTCTTTTGTATATACGAAGTCTGGTATAGCCTGCATCGCCCGAACAAAATTAGGATAGCATGCATAATGCGGGTTAGACATGATCACCTCATCTCCCCGCTCTAACAGCGCAATGAAGAGCAATAGCAGACCTGGACTGGTTCCCGAGGTCACAATGATCTGCCCTGGTTCAATGTTCAACCCATATTTCCTGTTATAATTATCAGCTATCGCCTCGCGTAGTTGAGGAATACCCTGGCTGTGAGTATACCGAGTTTCACCTGCACACATGGCTGCAGAAGCTGCCTTACATATATGTGGTGCTGTGGAAAAATCAGGCTCCCCTATTTCCAGATGTATGATTTGCCTCCCGGCTCTTTCCAGTTCCTGTGCCCTTTCCAGTATTTCCATTACATGAAAAGGAGGCATATCTATCACATTACGGGACAACATGCAAGTAAAATAAGACTTCATACACTTAAAATGTATGGATTAAGATATGCAGAAAGACAATGAGATAAATAAATGAAAAGGGAAATAAAAAAAGTGACAGGGATTATTTCTTTTCCCTGGCATAGGCAACAATTGCGTCTTTGATACCCCATTTAAAAGCAATAACGATCGCTAGACCCCATGCAAGGGGACCGATGAACAGATAGAATATACCTGTATCTATAAGCATGGCATCCAGGGCCAGGAGCATAACCACCAGAGAAAGAATTCCTCTGAAGGCAGGGACCAGGATGTCCGCATGCTCAACT